>JAEWHY010000555.1 GCA_023387555.1 Pseudomonadota bacterium | reverse complement strand
GGCTCGCTCGGCGACACCGTCAACGTGCTGAACATCCAGTCGAAGCGCGTCATCCAGGGCATCGTCACCGGATCCGGACAGGTGACGGTGACCTCGCTCACACCCCGAGTCACGTCCTCCCATCACGCCGCCGCGCGCCCCGCTCTCACCAAGGCACAATGAGCCATGCCCTTCGTTCGATCGCCATACCGTGCCTTGGGTTTCGCTTGCGTGGCGATGCTGCTCGGCGGCTGCTCTTCAATCGACCGCCTGAAAACCATCGGCGAAGCGCCACCGCTCACGCCAATCGAAAACCCGACGACCACGCCGGGTTACAGGCCGGTCCAGATGCCAATGCCGATGCCGCAACCGGCGTCCTATAATCCGAACTCGCTTTGGCGAAACGGCTCGCGCGCCTTCTTCAAGGACCAACGTGCCCATCAGGTCGGCGACATTCTCACCGTGAAGGTGAAGATCGACGACAAGGCCTCGGTCGAGAACGAAACCAATCGCCGGCGCAAGGCCGGTGAGGAAGCGGGCGTGAGGGATTTTCTCGGCCGCTCCGCGCTTCCGGGGCTCATCCGGGCCAAGGTTCCGAGCACGCTGATCGCCGCGGATTCCATCACAGCGACCGAAGGCAAGGGCACGACCGACCGCAAGGACGAGGTCATGACCAATATCGCCGGCGTCGTGACGCAGGTGCTGCCGAACGGCAATCTGGTGCTCGAGGGCCGGCAGGAAGTCCGCGTCAACTTCGAGGTGCGAGAGCTGATTGTCGCGGGCGTGGTGCGGCCGGAAGACATCGAGAGCGACAACACGATTGAATCGACCAAGATCGCGCAGGCCCGCATCGCCTATGGTGGCCGCGGTCAGCTCACCGACATGCAGCAGCCGCGCTATGGCCAGCAGGTCATGGACATCCTGCTCCCGTTCTAACGCTTTCCTTCGGTTCTCCCGCGACAACGCGCGGGAGAACACGGGCTCCCACGTCGCCGGACATGCGCCGGGCGACGACCCGACGCGGCCTCCGGCAAGTCTCCCCTTCCGGAGGCCGCGCTCGCCTCAAGGCCGCGCCTTGCTATGATCGGGCGGCAAGGGGGAATCGATGCACATTCTGATGCTGGTCGTGGTTGGCGCGGCGCTGCTCGCCGTGATGCATTACGGACCGCGCTTCGCCGGGCTGGATGTCGGGGGCGCCTGGTATTTCATCTGGCTGTGGCTGGTCGTATCGGTCGCGAACGGGCTCTACGGTCACATCCGCGTCGGCATCCCGGTGCTGAACGAGATCGGCGCCTTCATCCCGATCTTCGGGATTCCCGCAGCTCTTGCCGTTTTCCTGATGCGGCGGGGATAGCGCGCCTCAGACCTCGTCGACCGGCGGCTGCTCGCCCATCACGCGTCCGGCCTGTTTCGGCTTGGTGAACGGGGTCGGCCTCGGCACGTTGCCCCGCAGGAGGTCGCGTCCGGAGCCGAAACCGCCCGCCACCTCGAGCGCAAAGCGCTCGGCATCGCGACGGCGCAGCTCCTCGACGATATCGGCCGCTTCCGGATCCGGCACGCCGAGTTCGCGCAGCGCGAGTTCTCCGAACTTGATCGCCGACTCGAAGGTCTCGCGCACCTGGGTTTCCACGCCCTTGTGCACCAGTTCGAGTGCGTGCTCGCGATCGAACGAACGCACCATCAGCTTCGCCTGCGGAAAATCCTCCATCACGATCTCCGCGATGCGGGTCGCGGTGCTGCGGTCGTCGACGCAGACCGCGATCAATTGCGCCTTGCGTGCGCCGGACGCCTCCAGGAGATCGAGACGGGCGCCGTCGCCGTAATAGATCTTGAAACCGAAGTCGGCGGCGCTCTGGATCATCTCGGTATCATTGTCGATGATCGTGACGTCGTAACCGCGCGCGAGCAGCGACTGGCTGGCCACCTGCCCGAAGCGGCCGAAGCCGATGATCAGCACGCTTGCGGACAGATCGTTGGGCTCCTCGATGCCGTCCATCGACGGCTCCCGCTTGGGTGTCAGCCAGCGCAGCGCGATGATCGCGACCGGCGTCAGGGCCATGGAGATGATCACGACGGTCGTCATGATCGCGTTGACGCGCCCGGTGAAGATGCCGGCCGAAGCCGCTGCCGAATACAGAACGAAGGCGAATTCGCCGCCCTGCGAGAACAGCGCCGCGCGGTAGATCGCCTCGTCATGCGGCGCCTTGAACAGGCGCGCGACGACGTAAATGCCGATCGACTTCACGATCATATAGGCCAGCACGCCGGCGATCAGGAACGGCCAGTCGGTGACCATGACCGACAGATCGAGTGCCATTCCGACGCCGAGGAAAAACAGACCCAGCAGGATGCCGCGGAACGGTTCGATGTCGGCTTCGAGCTGATGACGGAACGCGGATTCCGACAGCATCACTCCGGCCACGAAGGCGCCCATCGCCATCGACAGGCCGGTCGTCTGCATCAGGAGCGCGGAGCCGAGCACCACCAGCAGCGCCGCGGCGGTCATCACCTCGCGGGCCCGCGCAGCGGCCAGCAGCCGGAAGAACGGATTGAGCAGCCAGCGGCCGGCCGCGAGCAGCGCGATCACCGCGGCCAGTGCGATCAGCACGGCTTGCCACGCCGGCTCGCCGCTGGTCTCGCCACCCGGCGCGAGCAGCGCCACCATCGCCAGCAGCGGCACGATCGCGAGATCCTCGAGCAGCAGGATCGAGATCATGCGCTGGCCTTCGGGCGTCCCGGTGTCGCCGCGCTCGCTCAACACCTGCGCGACCACCGCCGTGGACGTCAGCACGAAGCCCATGGCGGCGAAGAACGCGACCTTGGCCGACAGGCCGAAGAACATGCCGACGCCGGTCAGCAACAGGCCGCAGAAAGCCACCTGCGCGGCGCCCAGACCGAAGATGTCGCGGCGCAGACCCCACAGCCGCGAGGGCTGCATTTCGAGGCCGATCAGGAACAGGAACATCACGACGCCGAGTTCGGCGACATGAATGATGGCCTGGGGATTGGTGAAAAGCTGAAGGCCGAACGGCCCGATGATGACGCCGGCGGCGAGATAGCCCAGCACCGAGCCGAGCCCGAGCCTGATGAAGACCGGCGCGGCGACAACCCCCGCTCCCAGCAGGGCGACCACCTGGATCAGTTCGGTATTGGCTTCCGCCGCCGCCATGCCTGCCCCGCCTTGCAATCAACAGGCGACGTGCCCGCAGGGGGCTGCGGTTGTCAACAATGGAGGGACCCAAATGGAAGGACGCAGCGCAAATCTTGCGGCAGGCGCAAGGCCGCGCCGGGCGCGATCCGCCAACCCCGGTCAAAGACGGCGGATGAAACGACGCTCATCCGCCCGGCACTTCGCAGGCCTCAGTCGTCCCGATAGACCCGCTCGCGCCGCTCGTGACGCTCCTGCGCCTCGATCGACAGCGTGGCAATCGGCCGGGCTTCCAGCCGCCGCAGGGAAATCGGCTCGCCGGTTTCCTCGCAATAGCCGTAGGTTCCGTCGTCGATCCGCGCGAGCGCGGCATCGATCTTGGCGATCAGCTTGCGCTGGCGGTCCCGCGCGCGCAATTCGATCGACCGGTCGGTTTCGGAAGAGGCGCGGTCGGCGAGATCCGGGTGGTTCTGGTTCTCGTCCTGCAGGTGTTGCAGGGTCTCACGCGCTTCTTTCAGGATCTCTTCTTTCCAGGCCAGAAGCTTGGCACGAAAATAATCGCGCTGCTTCTCATTCATAAACGGCTCTTTTTCAGACGGCCGATATTCCTTCAGTTTGGCCGACATTTCGCTATCACTCCCGCATTGCGCGAGTCACCCCCTCACGCGGGCCGAGCTTATAGCGAGGTGGAGGTGAGCGGACAACAGCGATTTATTCGGCGAACATTGCCGATATGTCATATTATGTAGTTGGAATCTCAGGCTTTTAGTTTCGCGCCCGTGGCCCAAAAGCCTCATCCCCGGGACAACTTGGCAATTTCTACCTGAACTCGCAGGTTGATTTCCGCCAGCACCTGGTCGAGCCCCGGCTCGCCGCTCTCGGCGGGCACATCGGCCGCAGCGGCCTTCAACCGGTCCAGCGCTGCCCGGTCGAGCACCCCGGTGACCAGCCCGAGCTTGAGGGCATCGAGCGCATCCAGCGCCGCCCGCCCCTTCCTGGCCGCGCGCCGGCGGCGCTCGGCCTTGTCGTCCAGCCCCTGCAGCGCGACCAGGACATCGACGCCGGAAATCGCCTGCAGATGTCCGGCGGTGTTCCGCGTGGCGGCATAGGCGCCTTCGGACAGCGAAAAGCCGCCGGCCCCGGCGCGCCGCGCCGCAGCCGAATCCCGGACCGTCGTATGGGTCGAACTTGCCAATACCCGCATGCCCGCAGCTTCGGCCCTTATGGTTAACCAAGCGTAAAGAGCCCCGGCAAAACCTGCCGGGCGGCGGCAGGCGATGCCGCCCCGGCATCGCCTGCCGACCTCACTCCCACTGAAACATGCATGTTAAATCAATGACTTGACGGATGGCAGGCGCTGGCACGCGACTGGCATCGGGAAGCCCGAGGAGGCTGACCTTCATGGGGAGCATGATGCCGATGTTTGCCGTTGCGCGCGCCGTGTGTGTCGCCCTGGCGCTGATCGCTGCCGCCGGGACCGCCCAGGCTGCGTCCCGCATCAAGGATCTCGCCAATATCGAGGGCGTGCGCCAGAACCAGCTGATCGGCTACGGGCTGGTCGTCGGCCTCAATGGCACCGGCGACACGCTCAACAACATCCCGTTCACCCGCCAGTCGCTGCAGGCGATGCTGGAACGGCTGGGCGTCAATATCCGCGGCCAGCAACTGCGCACCGGCAATGTTGCCGCGGTGATGGTGACGGCGAACCTGCCGGCCTTCGGCACCCAGGGCACGCGCATCGACGTGACCGTGTCGGCGCTCGGCGACTCCAAGAGCCTCCAAGGCGGCACCCTGCTGGTCACCCCCCTGCTCGGCGCCGACGGCAATGTCTATGCGGTTGGCCAGGGGTCAGTGGCGATCGCCGGGTTCCAGGCCGAAGGCGAGGCCGCGAAAATCGTGCGCGGCGTTCCGACGGTCGGCCGCATCTCCAACGGAGCCATCATCGAACGCGAGATCGACTTCCAGCTCAATCGCATGGACAAGGTGCGGCTGGCGCTGCGCAACCCCGATTTCACCACCGCCAAGCGCATCGCCGCCGCGATCAACGACTTCATGGGCTCGGCCACCGCCGAACCACTCGACCAGTCGACCGTGCAGCTCACGCTGCCGGGCAAGAGCGACGCCAACATGGTGGCGCTGCTTACCGAAATCGAGCAATTGCGGATCGAGCCCGATCTCGCCGCACGCATCGTCATCGACGAACGGTCCGGCGTCATCGTGATGGGGCGCGACGTCCGCGTCTCCACCGTCGCCGTCGCGCAAGGCAACCTCACCGTCACGATCTCGGAAGCGCCGCAGGTCAGCCAGCCAGCGCCCTTCTCAATGGGCGAAACGGTCGTCGTGCCCCGCACCAACGTCGGCGTGCAGGAAGATGGCCGGAAGCTCGCGATCGTGCGCGAAGGCGTGTCGCTGCAGCAGCTCGTCGACGGCCTGAATGCGCTCGGCCTTTCCCCGCGCGACCTAATCGCCATCCTTCAGGCCATCAAGGCCTCGGGCGCGATCCAGGCAGACATCGAGGTGATGTGATGGCGACATCGTCCTTCGACCTGAACGCAGTCTCGAGCGCAAAGTCGGCTTATGCGGCGTTCAACGTGCAGCGCGGCCTCGACGGCGCGAAATCGCCGAACGCCACGCATGAAAAAGCGCGACAGGCGTCCGAGGACTTCGAGGCTGTCTATCTCAATACGATGTTCGCCCAGATGTTCACCGCGATGGATGGCGAAGGGCCGTTCGGCGGCGGAAAGGCAGTCGGCGTGTGGCGCTCGTTCCTGACCGACGAATACGCAAAGTCCTTCGCCAAGAGCGGCGGGATAGGCATCGCGCCCGAGGTCTATCGCACCCTGATGGCGCAACAGGAAAACCACGGCGATCCGGTCGCCGCCGCAATGGAGACGAAGCGATGACCGCACCAGCGCAAACCCAAAACGTGATGTCGGACCTGTCGGCGACGATGGACGAGATCGTGCAGATCGTCGAACAGGAAACCGCACTGGTGCGCGCAGGCCGGCTCGCGGAGGCCTCCAGTCTGCAATCCGCCAAGACCGACCTCGCCAACCGCTACTATACCGGGGCGCGGCAACTGCGCACCATGGTTGAAGGTTTGCCAGCCCATGACGCGCCGGCGCTCGCCGATCTCAAGCGCAAGCACGAGACCTTCCACGCGCTGCTGAAGATCAATCTCACCGTGCTCGCGACCGCACACGCGGTGTCGGAAGGGATCATGCGTGGCGTATCGGACGAACTTGCGCGCAAGGCCGCGCCTTCGACATACGGCGCAACCGGCCGGGCCAATGTGCCGGGCGCCGGCGCCGCACAGCCGTTGGCCGTGAGCCGCGTGCTGTGATCCAAGGCTGAGACTTGGGTGCCGTGATCCGGGCGCTGTGGCCTTTGTCACGGCAACCGAAACGTAAAGCGTCGACGTGCAGGTTTACCCAATTTCCTAACAGCAGGTTAAAGTCCGTCATGTAGCGTCCCGTCATCCCGATCGGCATTTCGCGCAGCGCGCGCCGGGAGGTGACTTTGGACTCAAGCTTCACGGTCAAACCACGCGACCGCGTTCTGCGAACAGCGGTTGGACGCTCCAATGTCGTGCGCACCGACCTGTCGCCGTCGCAGAGCGTCAACGCCGCGCAACACGCGTCTTCGTCGCACATATCGCCCGACACCCTGACGCGCGATCCGTCGATCGATCCGCAATGCCAGAGCGTGCTCGATCGCGAGCGCGAAGAGCGCGAACGCCGCCGGCGCGCGCGCAAGGACGAAATCCTGCTGCGGCAGAAGGTCTATGGGCATGCATCAATGCCCTCACCACCATCGCAGGATGACGACGTCCCGCACGCGGATATCCGGGTCTAGAAGCATGCCGGCAGCGCCTGCCACGCCGCAATCGTTAACGAATTGCGACGGCAATCCGTTACCAAAACATGAAGCGGAGCCCTGGAAATCGGGGATCGCCATTGAGAGCGTATCAACTCGTTAACCATGATTTTTTACGCGGCCTTGAAAGGAGCCGTGGCATCACAACGCGCGATCCGGATGGATCGCGCGTAATCCGAACCAGAACCAGAAAGGTTTTGTCACAATGGCTTCGAATATCACTCTGTCGGCGTCGGTCCGTCAGAACCTCCTCTCGCTGCAGTCGACCGCTCAGCTGATGAGCATGACGCAGAACCGCCTTGCCACCGGCAAGAAGGTGAACTCGGCCCTCGACAATCCGGGCAACTTCTTCACGTCTCAGTCCCTGAACAACCGCGCCAGCGACCTGAACTCGCTGCTCGACTCGATCGGCCAGGCGCAGCAGACGCTGAAGGCCGCGGACACCGGCATCACCTCGCTGACCAAGCTCGTCGAATCGGCCAAGTCGATCGCCAAGCAGGCCCAGCAGGCGTCGGCGCCGGCCGCGACCTTCGCCCAGACCGTCACCGGCGGAGCAATCGCTGCCGACACGCCGGGCACTCCGGTTGCGGAAGCAAGCTCCTCGGATATCGCAACCGTGCTCGGTGCGGCGACCGCTTCGAGCGTCGCAACGCTGGTCATCGACGCGACCGACATCGCGGCCGACACCGCCGACGGCGACACCATCTCGATCACCTATAACGGCGTGACGACGGTGTTCGAATCCGACGAGGGCGGCAACGGCGTCTCCGGCTCCAACGTTGCGTTCACCGACGCGGCGAGCCTGCAGACGGCTCTGGAAAACGCTTTCGGCGCATCCAACGTGTCGAACAACTCCGGCACCATCACGATCTCCGGATCCGGCTACACCAACAGCTTCACCACCAGCTCGACCGGCACCGGCAGCGCTCTCCTTGGCACCAACACCACCGCCGTTAACGGCGACACGCTGACCATCAACGACGGTACCAACACCGCCACCTTCCGCTATGTGGCGTCTGGCGCTGTCGCGGCTGACGGCACATTCTCGGATCTGACCTCGCTTCAGGCGGCCCTCGCCGCCTCGAACGTGACCGGCGTCACCCTCGGCGACGACGGCAACGGCAACCTGGAAGTCGGCAAGGCCAGCGGCTCCGTCACCGTCGGCGGCCAGCTCGGCACCGACTTCGGCTTCGCCGCCACCGCCTACACCGCGACCGGTGCGACCAACAGCACCCTCTCGGCGCTGGCCGGTCAGTCGCTGTCGATCACCGTGGGCAGCGGGTCCGCGAACACCTTCAACATCACGTCCAGCACGACCCGTGCGGATATTGACACCTGGGTGAGCGGTCTGGATCTTGGCGCCGGCATCTCGGCCGATGTCAACGCGGACGGCGAAATCGAGATCACCTCGACTTCGGCGGAGACCATCACGATTGGCGGCGGTGCAGCCAGCGCGCTCGGCTTCACCGCGACCGACGGCGAGTACGCGCCGTCGAGCACCGTCACCACCCCGAGCACAACCCGCTCGAACCTGCAGACCCAGTACAACGAACTGCTCACGCAGATCGACGCACTGGCCCGCGATGCCTCCTACAACGGCATCAACCTGCTGAACGGCGACAACCTGAAGGTCGTGTTCAACGAGGACGGCTCCAGCGCGCAGAACATTTCCGGCGTGTCCTTCACGTCCGCCGGACTTGGCCTGTCGAACCTCGGTGCGTCCGAATTCCAGTCGAACACCAGCATCGACACCGTGATCGGCAATCTCGACAACGCGCTTTCGACCCTGCGTTCACAGGCCGCGAAGTTCGGCTCGAATCTCAGCACGGTGCAGACCCGGCAGGAATTCACCAAGAACATGATCAACACGCTGCAGACCGGTGCCGACAGCCTTGTGCTGGCCGACACCAACGAGGAAGGCGCCAACCTCCTCGCCCTGCAGACCCGTCAGCAGCTCTCCACCACCGCCCTGTCGCTGTCCGCGCAGGCCGACCAGGCGGTGCTGCGACTGTTCTGATCTTTCGCAGAAAGCGGAAGCTGGAAGCGGCGGGGCCAGTCCCCGCCGCTTTTTTTTTGCGCGCGCCGCGCCGTCGGCCGGCTGGTCCATTCCGGCGCTCCCCCGGCGTTTACCGGTAATTAACCAGTTTTTTACCAGTCATTAGGGTTACCGGATCATTATCGAACAAACCGCTTCTCGGAGCGGACGCAATTTCCATGGTAAAGAAGGACGCCAAAGATGAGTAATGTCGTACTTTCGGCCGGCGTGCGGCAAAATCTCCTGTCCTTGCAGAGCACGGCCGACCTGATGGCCTTGACCCAGAACCGGCTCGCGACCGGGAAGAAGGTCACGAGCGCGCTGGACAGCCCCTTCAATTTTTTCACCTCGCAGGCACTCAATCACAGAGCCAGCGACCTGAACTCGCTGCTGGACGCGATCGGCCAGTCGCAAAAGACCATTGAGGCGGCGGATCACGGCATCAGCGCGATCACCAAACTCGTCGAATCGGCCAAGTCGATCGCCAAGCAGGCCCAGCAGACCACGGCACCGGCCGCGACTTTCGCCCAGACCATCACCGGTTCGGCCATCGCCGCCGACACGCCCGGCACTCCGGTTGCGGAAGCTAGCTCCACGGATATCGCAACCGTGCTCGGTGCGGCGACCGCTTCGAGCGTCGCAACGCTGGTCATCGACGCCACCGACATCGCGGCCGACACCGCCGACGGCGACACCATCTCGATCACCTACAACGGCGTGACGACGGTGTTCGAATCCGACGAGGGCCTCAACGGCGTCAGCGGCACCAATGTTGCGTTCACCGACGCCGCGAGCCTGCAGACGGCTCTGGAAAACGCCTTCGGTGCGGCCAACGTCTCGAACGTCGGCGGCACGATTACGATCTCCGGAACTACCTACACCAACAACTTCACGACCAGCTCGACCGGCACCGGCGGCGCGCTGCTCGGCACCAACACCGCCGCCGTTGACGGCGACACGCTGACCATCAACGACGGCACCAACACCGCTACCTTCCGCTATGTGGCGTCGGGCGCTGACGCGGCCGACGGCACGTTCTCGAACCTGACCGAATTGCAGGCCGCCCTCGCTGCCTCGAACGTGACCGGCGTCACCCTCGGCGACGACGGCAGCGGCAACCTGGAGGTCGGCAAGGCCACCGGCTCCGTCACCGTCGGCGGCCAGCTCGGCACCGACTTCGGCTTCGCCGCCACCGCCTACACCGCGACCGCTGCGACCAATGCGGATCTCGCCGCGCTCGACGGCTCCACGCTGAGCATCACCGTCGGCAACGGCGTTGCGAACACCTTCAACATCACCGCAACGACCACGCGCGCCGACCTCGATGCCTGGCTGGACGGCCTTGCGCTCGGAACCGGCATCTCCGCCACGATCAATGCCGGCGGCGCGATCGAAATTACCTCGACCTCGAGCGAAAACATCACCATCAGCGGGACCGGCGGGGCCGTGGCGGCCTTTGACCTCGACAACGGGACCGGCCCCGGCGGCGCTTATGTCCCGACCGGCACGGTCGCCACGCCGGGCGCGGTCCGCGCCACTCTCGAAACCCAGTTCAACGAGATCCTCAGCCAGATCGATGCCCTCGCCCGCGACGCCTCCTACAACGGCATCAACCTGCTCTATGGCGACAATCTCAAGGTCGTGTTCAACGAGGACGGCACCAGCGCTCTCGATATCGCCGGCGTGACCTTCAACAGCGCGGGCCTCGGGATGGCGACGCTGGCCGGCGGCGAATTCCAGACCAATGGTGCGATCGATGTCGTGCTCGGCCAGATCGACGGCGCCCTGCGGACGCTGCGTTCGCAGGCGACCAATTTCGGCTCCAAGCTCAGCACGGTGCAGACCCGCCAGCAATTCACCAAGCAGCTGATCAATACGCTGCAGACCGGCGCCGACAACCTCGTGCTCGCCGACACCAACGAGGAAGGCGCCAACATGCTGGCCCTGCAGACCCGCCAGCAGCTCTCGACAACGGCGCTCTCGCTGTCCGCCCAGGCCGACCAGGCTGTGCTGCGGCTGTTCGGATAGGTCATACAGACCGGTCTTCTTTTTCACGGCGGGGCGAAAGCCCCGCCGTTTTTGTTTACGCGGCCTTAACCATAAAAGCCCGACCATGGCGCCCGATTCTGCGGAGATCCCTCATGGCGCTGAAGGTCGAACTGAAGCCCGGCGAACGCATTCTGATCGGCGACAGCGTGATCACCAACGGCGACCAGCGCACCCGCTTCCTGGTCGACGGAACGGCTCCGATCCTGCGCGAGCGGGACATCATGACCGCCGAGCGTGCCGACACGCCGGCCAAGCGCATCTATCTCGCGGTGCAGCTCATGTATATCGGCGGCGATCCCGCCCAGCAGCACGAAGTCTATTTCGCGCTGATGAAGGACATCGTTCAGGCCGCGCCCAGCGCATGGAAATACATCGCCGATATCAACAATCAAATTTTAACGGGCGATCTGTATAAAGCGTTGAAATCAGCCAAGAAATTGATCGAATACGAGCAGGAGCTGCTATCGCATGTACAGCGCGGCCAAAGCCTACGGAACAGTGGCGCAGCAGACCGCAAGTCCGCGTGAGCTCGAAGCGCAGCTGCTGCTGCGCGCGGCGTCGCGGCTGCAGAACGTCCATGATCATTGGGAGAGCCAGCGCAGCGCACTCGATCATGCGCTGCTGTTCAACCGCAAGCTCTGGACCGTGTTCATGACCTCGGCGACCAACAGCGAGAATCCGCTGCCGGCCGAGGTGCGCCAGAACATCGCCAATATCGGCATCTTCGTCATCAACCAGACGCTGAACGTGATCAGCAATCCGCAGCCGGAACGCCTGCGCAGCCTGATCAACATCAATCGTCAGCTTGCCGCGGGCCTGTCCGGCAACGCCTGACCCGCACTTGGCGGTGTTGCACTTAGCGGTGCGCCGCACTTGGCGCTGCGCACTTGCATTGGCCGGGCCTGTCCCGGCCATTTTCTTTTGTGCAAACGGATCTCCAGCGCCGCGACGGCCGAGGCCTCGTGCGACGGAGCCCGCGTGCGGACCTGCCGCTAGAGGTAATTCAGAATGCTGGTCTGGAACAGCTTGGCGGTCGTCTGCAACGAAGCCTGAAGGCTGGTCTGCAGCGCGAGGATCTTCGCCGCCACCTCTTCGTTGGTGACGCCTTCGATGTCCTGCAGCAGGTTGGCCAGCGTCGCATTGGTTTGCGCATGACGCTGCCTGGCCGCCTCGGTCGAAGTCTGGGCCCCCGCGAGATCGGATTGGATCGCCTGGATGCTTTGCACGCCCAGCGGCACATCGAGCGCAGTCCGCAGACGCGTGGTGAGCGCCGCGGCTCGCCGATCGGAATCGGGATCGACGCTGGGCATCGAGATCGCCGCCAGCGCCGCGACATGCTGCAACTGCCAGCGGATGCCTTCCTCGTTGGCTCGTAGCCCGTATTGCACGCTGATGGACTGATCGATCCGCGCATTCGCGGTCGCGCGCGGGGGCTGACTGCCAGCCTCGCCGGTGTACCACATCACCGTATCGGCCTCTGTCCCGGCGACGAAGCCGGTTGCGGTGTCGAACGGGGGACCAGCAACGCGGCGCGGCGGGTTGGCGTCATCGATGTTGAAGAAATCGTCGGCTGCGGCCAGCGTCGCATTGGTTTGCGCAAGACGCTGCCTGGCCGCCTCGGTCGAAGTCTGGGCCCCCGCGAGATCGGATTGGATCGCCTGGATGCTTTGCACGCCCAGCGGCACATCGAGCGCAGTCCGCAGACGCGTGG
>JAEWHY010000537.1 GCA_023387555.1 Pseudomonadota bacterium | reverse complement strand
ATCGAGTTCTTGAAGCGGCCTTCTTCCCAGCTCTGCGCGGCGCGCTGCTGGCTTTCCACCGCATAGGCATCGACGTCGTCGCGCGAGAAGCCATACTTGGTCGCGATCAGATCGGCCGATACGCCCTGCGGCATGAAATAGGTCGGGATCGCCGCCATCGGGTCCATGAACCAGGCGCCACCCGATGCGCCGATGCCGACGCGGCTCATCGATTCGACGCCGCCGCCGATCGTCATATTGTGCTGGCCGCTCATCACTTCGGCCGCGGCGAAATTCACCGCATCGAGGCCGGATGCACAGAAGCGGTTGATCTGGATACCGGGCACGTGATTGCCGTAGCCCGCGAGCAGCGCCGAGATGCGCGCGACATCGCCGCCCGCTTCCCCGATCGGATCGACGCAGCCCATCACCACGTCATCGACCAGCTCCGGATCGAGATTGTTGCGCTCGCGCATGCCCTTCAGCACCTGCGCGGCGAGATTGACCGTCTGCACCTCGTGCAGCGAGCCATCGACCTTGCCGCGTCCGCGCGGAGAGCGCAGGTGATCGTAGATGAAGGCGTCTGTCATAACCTCTGTCTCCTTCCGGTCGTCCCCGCGAAGGCGGGGACCCATAATCACCGTGGGTGGATATGGGTCCCGGCTCGCGCGGCCTCTGGCCGCTTGGCCGGGACGACTCCGACATCACAGGCTTCGGGCAATCAACAGCTTCATGATCTCGTTCGTACCAGCATAGATGCGGAGCACCCGCGCGTCCCGGTACATGCGCGAAATCGGATATTCGTCCATATAGCCATAGCCGCCGAACAATTGCAGGCAGCGGTCGATCACTTTTGCCTGCATGTCTGTCGTCCAGTATTTGATCATCGAGGCGGTGACACTGTCGAGTTCGCCGCGGATATGCCGCTCGATACAATGGTCGAGAAACACCTTGGCCGCGGTCGCCTCGGTCTTGCATTCCGCCAGCACGAACTGGGTATTCTGGAAATTGATGATGGGCTGGCCGAATGCCTGGCGCTCCTTGACGTAGTCGATGGTCAGGCGCAGCGCGCGCTCCATCATCGACACCGCATGGATGCCGACGATCAGCCGCTCCTGTGGCAATTGCTGCATCAACTGGACGAAGCCCTGCCCTTCCTGCGTGCCGAGCAGATTCTCCGCCGGCAGCTTCACGTCCTCGAAGAACAGCTCTGAGGTGTCGGATGAATCGAGGCCGAGCTTCTTGAGCTTGCGCCCGCGCCGGAAGCCCGGCGCATCGGTAGCCTCAACCACGAACAGCGACACCCCCTTCGCCCCGGCCGACGGATCGGTTTTCGCGACCACGACGATCAAATCGGCATGCTGGCCGTTGGTGATGAAGATCTTCGATCCGTTCAGCACATAGCCGTTGCCGGATTTCTTCGCGCTGGTGCGCACGCCCTGCAGATCGGAGCCGGTGCCCGGCTCGGTCATGGCGATGGCGGCGACCATCTCGCCGGTCGCCATCTTCGGCAGCCAGCGCTGCTTCTGCTCCTCGGTGCCGTAATGCAGGATGTAGGGCGCGACGATGCCCGAATGCAGCGGCGCGCCGAAGCTGTCGAACCCGCACAACGCGAACTCGCGGTTGATCACCGCCTCATGCGCGAAACTGCCGCCGGCCCCGCCATAGGTTTCCGGCATTGCCGCGCACACCAGGCCGGCCGCGCCGGTCTTGTTCCAGATCGCGCGATCGTAGATCCCGGCCTCGTTCCACCGCTCGATATTGGGAGCGTATTGCGCCGCCATGAAGCGGCGGGCCTGCTCCTCGAGCATGACGAGGTCTTCCGTCATCCATGACGGCCGCGGCAGGTTCAGGACGTCCATTGGCGTATTTCTCCCGGAGGGGAGCTTAGAGAGGGATGCGGACAGATTACAGATTGAAGTGCATGGGTTGAGTAAGCCTTCCCGGCGGTTTCGGTCGGTCCCCTCCCCTCCCTGCTTTCCACCTTCCCCTGAAAGGGGGAGGTCGACGCGCGAAGCGCGTCGGGTGGGGGTCTTTTTACATTGCTATCTGACCCCCTCCCCACCCCTCCCCCTCACAACCGCGCATGTGTCCAGTGGTGCAGCGCAGCGTCCGCCGCTATACACGCAACCCTCATGGCTCCCCTGATCCAGCTTCGCGACATCGCGCTCACATTTGGCGGTACGCCGCTCCTCACCGCCGCCGACCTGTCGGTTTCCGAAGGCGAACGGGTCTGCCTCGTCGGCCGCAACGGCTCGGGCAAATCGACCCTGCTCAAGATCGCCGCCGGCATGATCGAGCCGGACCGCGGCAGCGTCTTCGTCCAGCCGGGCGCCACCATCCGCTACCTCCCGCAGGAGCCGGATTTCTCCGGCCATGCCACCACCTTGTCCTATGTCGAGGCGGGTCTGGCGCCGGGCGACGATGCCTATCAGGCGCGCTATCTGGTCGAGCAGCTCGGCCTGACCGGAACCGAAGACCCCGCCCATCTGTCGGGGGGCGAATCGCGCCGCGCGGCGCTCGCCCGGGTGCTGGCGCCCAACCCCGACATTTTGCTGCTCGACGAACCGACCAACCATCTCGATCTCGTCACCATCGAATGGCTGGAAAAGGAACTGAAAAGCCGGCGCTCCGCCCTCGTCCTCATCAGCCATGACCGGCGCTTCCTCGAGACGCTGTCCCGCGTCACGGTATGGCTCGACCGCGGCCGCACCCGCCGTCTGGAGGTGGGCTTCAGGGATTTCGAAGCAAAGCGGGACGAGATCCTGGCGGAGGAAGAACGCGAGCAGCACAAGCTCGACCGCAAGATCGTCGCCGAGGAACACTGGGTGCGCTACGGCGTCACCGCACGCAGAAAGCGCAACATGCGCCGCATGGGCGAATTGCAGGCACTGCGCCAGCAGCGGCGCGATTATCGCGGCTCGCTCGGCAAGGCCAGCATCAGCGTGGCCGAAGCCGACAAGTCCGGCGCGCTGGTGATCGAGGCGAAGAACATCAGCAAGGCCTATGACGGCCGGCCGATCGTCACCGACTTCTCCACCCGCATCAACCGCGCCGACCGCATCGGCATCGTCGGGCCGAACGGCAGCGGCAAGACCACGCTGCTCTCGCTGCTCACCGGCACGCTGGCGCCGGACGAAGGCTCGGTGCGCTTCGGCGCCAATATCGAGATGGCCTCGCTCGAACAGGACCGCGACAGCCTCAACCCGGACTGGACGCTCTCCGAGGCATTGACCGGCGGTCGCGGCGATACCGTCTCGGTCGGTGGACAGACCAAGCACGTCGTCGGCTACATGAAGGACTTCCTGTTCTCCCCCGAACAGATCCGCACCCCGTTGCGCGCGCTTTCGGGGGGCGAGCGCGGACGGCTGATGCTGGCGCGGGCGCTCGCCAAGCCGTCCAATCTCCTCGTGCTCGACGAGCCGACCAACGACCTCGATCTCGAGACGCTCGACGTGCTGGAGGAAACCCTCGCCGATTATGCCGGCACGGTGATCCTGATCAGCCACGACCGCGACTTCCTCGATCGCGTGGTGAGCGCGGTGATCGTGCCGGAAGGCAACGGCGTCTGGAACGAATACGCCGGCGGCTATTCCGACATGCTCACGCAGCGCGGCGCGGACATCGCATCGACCAAGCCGGCGCGCGCTTCCGCGCAAAAGGAAGCCAAGGCCGCCACAGCGACGGCCGCAGCGGCAAAGCCGAAGAA
>JAEWHY010000452.1 GCA_023387555.1 Pseudomonadota bacterium | reverse complement strand
ACGGCCGGGAGACTTTCGAAGCCGCGCAGTTTCTGTTGGGCTTCTTTCGTCTTCACCCCCATCCAGCGGGCGACGGAAAATGGATTGCCGTTGATATCCAGCGCGACGATGCCGCGCCGGTCGCCCTTGGCCAGCCAATACGCACCCGCGGTGAAGGCAGGGGGGCTTGTTTTCGTCGCCGGCCAGATTGGTCTCAATCCCGACGGCACGATGCCGGAAGATCATAACAAGCAATTCGTGAACGCGTTCGAGCGGCTCAAGATTATTCTGTCCGAAGCCGGCTGCGGAATGGAGGGCCTGGTCGAGCTGGTCTCCTATCATGTCGGATTGCAGTCGCACCTGGCTGATTTCATGAAGGTCAAAAGCCAGTTCGTACCGTCTCCCTATCCGACCTGGACAATCCTGGAAGTGGCGGGTCTTGCGCGCCCCGGCCTGATCATTGAGATTAAGGCGGTAGCTGTGGCACGAGCATAGTTTTCTTGCGAAGATGCAATGATACACCGAGCAGTATGATGCTTCCGCCGCGCGCGACGAGCAGGGATTCAAGCCGCAGCATCTGATCCGCACCGTGCCCCGGCCATCGATATCCTCGGACAACCCGTCGCAGGGTAGAGCGATGCAAGTTGCCACGGAGAAGGCAGGGTCGTTCGTCATATCGTGCCAGCAGGCAAGTCCAGCGCCATGTCCTGTGGGTAATATGCGCGCGTGATTGCGCGCATCATTTGGCTTGCAAGAGCGTATCGAGCGTTTCAGTCAGATGACGTGCCATCAATGCCGCGGCAGCCGTCATGTATCGGCTCGATGGAGTCATAAGAGACAGGTAGGAGACCGGCAAGTCGCGGTCCGCAAGGGGAACAAAGAAGAGCTTGCCCAGGCGCACTTCGTTGACCACATCGATGAAAGTCAGCAAGGCGATTCCTGTGCGCTCAGCGACCATGGACTTGATAATTCCAGGGCTGCTGGCTTGCATCAGCGGATGGAGCTCCACCCCGGCAGCACTTGCACTTCTATCGATGCCGTCACGAAGTGACATCGTCCGGTCGGGCAGAATGATCGGCTCTTGCGCGCACGCGGCGAGTTTGACTTGCGACAGTTTCGCAAACCGATGTTCGGGGTCGACGACCACGCCAAGATGAAAGCCCACCTCCCGGATCATCTGCAGCGCCGGACTTCGAGCGGGATTGAAGGCGAGCCCAATATCGACGTCGCCTTGCGCAGCTGCTTGCCAGATTTCCTTCGAGCTTGAGACCGTGATCCGATAGGTGACAGGCGGGTGTCTACGCATGAATTCCGCAAGCGCTGCTGGTAGAATGTCTCCCAAGACGCCTTCAGGAATGCCCAGCTTCACCTCACCGCGCCGGACGCCGCGAAGCTCGTCGAGCTGCGTTCGTAGTCGGGTTTCGTCGCGCTGGCTGTTTCGGACGCCGCTCAACAGCAACTCTCCGGCCGCGGTGAGGCGCAGTCCGTTCGGCAAGCGCTCGAACAGCGGCATCCCGATTTCGGCTTCCGCGCCGACCAAGTGACGGCTCAACGCGGAGGGGGCGATATGAAGCCTTTCCGCTGCGCGGCGGATCGATCCGGATTTAGCTATCTCATTGAAATATAGAGAAAAACGACTCAGTAATAGCTGTCGCATATCCGCGCGGCCCTGTTCTCAAAATCAGAACACAGTCGGCAAAAATAAGCGATGGAATTCGTTCGCTACCCGGAAAAGATGGGGAGAGGCCGAGTCTCGCCCAGGGGATCATCACGACGTGTCGGAACGACCTGACCTGCCCATTGTGGGGCTTATCGGCCCAACGAACCTTGCCAGGATATCCGCAGCCTCGGGCATTCCGCAGGCGGTCTACGAGGGCGCATCCGCTGAGGCGGGAAAACGCATTGCGGAGGCCGAGGCTGCAATCGCCCTGGTCCCGGATCGCGGTGTCGCGCTCCACGGTCTTGCCGGCTATCGCAAGGCGGGTGGCCGATGGATCATCGGGCTTCTGCCCGAGGGCGGACCGTCGGATACGGAAGCAACCGCGAATTGCTTCGACAATGCCACCGATTGTCACGAAACCATACGTGGGTTCACCTGGCACCATCAGCACGCCAATCTGTGCCTGCTCTGCGACTTGTTCGTTTGTGTCGGGCTGTCCTGCGGCACCTTGGCAGAGATCGTCTGGACGAAATGGACGAAGCGACCGCGCGTGCTTGCGATCGAGGGGACATTCACCGCGATACCCGTAGAGATCCTCGCCGAAACTGACGTTGTCACGGTCAGGCTCGAGGACCTGGAGGCTACGATCGCTTCGGAGATGGAAGCGAGCATTGCCTTCCGCGCGGCGGCCGCTACGCAAAGACCAGCACTCAAGGGATTGATCGCATGAACCGGCTCGATCCGCCGACCTACACCGCCGACATTGCCGGTTTGCCGGTCGAACTGCCGCTTGTGCCGGTGAGCAGCGACCTGGCGATCTCATTGCTGATCGACGTTGATCGTGGCGTTCATTTTCTGGACCACGTGGGCAAGAAGCTCGCCGAGAAATTCGCCGACGCGAAGCCTGACATCGTGGTCGGCACTGCTACGCTGGGCATTCCGGTCGCTATCGAAGTCTCGAGGCATCTGGGTTTGGACCGTTACGTCATCCTGCAGAAGTCGCCGAAAGTTCATCTTCAGGACGCGCTCGTGGAGTATGTCGAGTCGATCGCCTCGGTCGGCAAACAGAGGCTGTTGCTCGACCGCGATGCCATTCCGCTGCTGTCGGGCAGGCGAGTCCTGGTCGTCGACGACGTCGTTGCGACCGGCTCAAGCCTGTCGGCGTCGGTTCGCCTTGCGCGCCAGGCTGGCGCGAACGTCGTGGGGATTGGCGTGATCCTGACTGAAGCTCATGCGTGGCGTCCTGTGCTCGGTGCGGACGCGAACCTCGTACGCAGTCTGGGCCATATCCCGCAGTTTCACATTGAGGACGGCAAGGCCACCATTATCCCATCATCCGTCGAAGCCGCGCGGCCGGGCGCATGACACGGATCGTCTCACGTCGAACAAACAGGAGAAAGTCATGAGGGTATCGCGACTGATTGCCCGGCTCGCCGTTGTTGCCACGGCGCTTACCGCATCATCCGCATGGGCGCAGGATACAATACGCCTTGCGGGCACCTACACGGTGAGTTCGGCGCTGCCGTATTACGTGGCGCGGGACAAAGGCTATTTCATCGCCGAGAATCTCCACGTCATCCCGGTCAACGTTGTCTCCTCGGCGCTTGCGGTGCAGTCCATCATCGCAGGCGAGGCGGATGGGGCTGCCAATCTGGTTTCGCTCGAAGCCGCGAATATCAACGGTCGGCGGCCAGGCACGATCACCTACTTTGCGGTGTTCGGCCAGAATCGCAAATATCACATGGAGCAGTTCATCGTCCGCCCCGATCATTCCGCCTCGTCGCTGAAGGATCTGAAAGGGGCCAATCTGTTCGTGGCTGCTGGCCCCGCCAATGCCGCCGCGGCCCGCGCCGCGCTCAAGGCGAACGGACTGGAGGAGGGGAAAGACTACAAGCTTTCGGAGTTGCCGCTGCCGCAGCATGTCGGCGCCATTGCCGCCAAGACCTTTGACGGTGGCTATACGCTCGAGCCATTCGCCAGCATCGCCGTCAAGCAGGGCGCCGCAAAACGGGTCGAGACTGGCGTCATCTCGACGTACATCCTGAAGCAGCCCGACGTGCTCGCCTATGCCGCGGGCACCGGCCTTACCGCCGATTTCATCAAGAACAAGCCTGATGTCGCGCGCCGTTTCGCCAACGCCTGGGCCAAGGCGCTCGCCGACATCGAAAAGGATGGGCCGGACATCCGCGAGATGCTTGTCAAATACATGAACACGCCGGCGGACATCGCCAAGGATATGGTGATCCTGAAGGCGCAAATGGTGAAGAAGATGAGCCCGGAAGACATTGCGGCATTCCAGGCTTTTGTCGATTTCGGTGTCGACAACAAGGTCATTCCGGCTCCCGTGAAGGTGAAGGATTTCACCGCCCCGCTGGGCGACTGAGATGTTCATTGGCGACACGCAGCAATTGGGCTCTGTCGACAAGTCCATGGCTGACCCGACGACGCCTTACGTCCGTGTTGCCGGACTGAAGAAGCGCTTTGGCGGAAAGGATGTCTACGCCTCGCTCGATCTCGACATCGGGCGAGGCGAAGTGGTGTCGGTGTTTGGGCCGAACGGCTGCGGCAAGAGCACCCTGATCGGAATCATGGCAGGCATCATCCCGGGCGATGGTGGATCCGTCAGCTTCGGCGGAGAAACGGTCCAGAATGTCCGCATCGGCTACGTCTTTCAGAATTATCGCGATGCGCTTTTTCCGTGGATGCGGGCCATCGACAATATCCGCTATCCGCTGGAATTCGCGGGAGTTGCGGCCTGCGACCGCGACCGGCAGGTCGAGGAGATCGTCGCGCTTTTCGATGTGGGGTTCGATCTCAGGCTTTATCCACATCAGTTGTCTGGAGGTCAGCAGCAACTGGTATCGATCATGCGGGCGCTTGTCGTAAAGCCTCAGGTTCTTTTTCTGGACGAGCCGTTTTCGGCACTCGACTACGAGATGACCCTGTTCGTGCGCGATCAGCTTCAGAAGGTGCTCCATCTGTCGAACATGTCGACTATTCTTGTCTCCCACGACCTTGAGGAGGCGATCTATCTGGCGGACCGCGTCGTGCTGCTCTCAAGACGGCCTTCGAGCGTTTGCGAGATCGTGCCTGTGCCGATGAGCTGGCCGCGCGACCCCGAGATCTTCGCGGACGAGCGCTTTGTGAAGATCAAGGCGCATTGTTTCGAGATTTTCCGTAGCGAGGTGCGCCGGTGAATGAAGGTCAGCGCACCTGGCGAAAGGTGCTGCAGCCACTCTACGGCGTGGTCGGACTGCTGCTTATCTGGCAGATCGTATCCGTTACCCGGCTGGTCGATCCGTTCCTGCTCCCTTCGGTCGTCGATACCGCGAACGCGGTCGTCAAGGGTTTCGCGGATGGCCCGCTCCTGTTCGATCTATCGCGGACGGTCGAGCGCACCATGCTGGCCTTTGCCGCTGCATCGATAATTGCAGTGCCGCTCGGAATCGCGCTGGGGGCGGCGCCGGTGCTCTATGAAAAGCTGGAGTTCGTGATCGACTTTTTCCGCTCAACGCCTGCTTCGGCGGTGTTCCCGCTCTTCCTGGTGCTCTTCGGCGCCGGCAACGTGACCAAAATCGCGGTCGCTGCCTTCGGCGCCGGCCTCGTCATCCTGTTCAACGCAGCCTATGGGGTCATCAACGCACGCAAAACCAGGGTTCTGGCGGCACGCGTCATGGGTGTTCCGCAATTCCGCATTCTGACGGACATCATGTTGTGGGAAGCGCTGCCTCAGATCATCGTCGGGATGCGAAACGGCATTTCGATCGCCTTGATCATCGTCATTGTCGCAGAGATGTTCATCGGATCGGTGGATGGGCTCGGCTATCGCATCTTCTCGGCACAGATGCTGTTCGACATGCCGACAATGTACGGAGCGATCTTCATCACCGGCGCGCTCGGATACGTCCTTAATCTGATTTTCGTGCTTTTTGACAGGTACTTCGTCCACTGGAGCGGCAAGTGAGCAACAATTCAGGGGCTTGCGGTGGAGCAGCCGCGGACGGATCGGGCGCGGCCACATTGAAGTTCGTGGGCGGAATGATCGTTGCGTTCAAGGATGGCGGCCATCGTCTTCTTAAGGACGGCGAAGTCGTCGTCAGCGGTGATCGCATCGTCGCAGTCGGCCCAAAAACCGACACGGTGGCTGAGCGCGTCATCGACCTGAAAGGGCGGCTGCTTATTCCAGGCCTGATCAGCACACATGCGCATATCGGTGCCCATGAGGCTACGCGCTTCATTATCGACGGCGGCCGGCGCGAATTCATGCGGAGTGGCTTTCTGAATTATGTGCCGACGCAGGGGGAGGACGGGAAATCGCTGTTCGCTTCCATCGATCGCGACGCGTCCGTGCAATTCGGGTTTTCTCAGTTGCTGCGCAACGGCGTGACGACCGTTCTGGGTTTTGCGCCGTATTCGGACGACCTCATGGTCGATGTTGCGGACCAAACCGGTCTGCGTCTCTATTTCGCGCCGACCGCCAATACAGGCCGCTATCATTTCGAAGATGGTGGACAACTGCGCCGTGTCCTCGATGACAAGCGCGCAGGCGCCCAACTCGATACCGCAGTCGATTTCATCCAGCGCCATCACGGGGCGAGCGACGATCGCATTCGCGGAATTGTCGTGGTCGACGAATTCTACAATTCGACGCCATCACTGCGCCGTGCCGCGAAAGAGGCTGCCATATCTCTCAATGTCGGGCTGACAATGCATTTCTGCGAGCAGCTCTTCGAGTTCCACGAGACTGTGCGACTGACCGGCCTGACGCCCGTCCAAGTTCTGGAGCGTGAAGGAGTGTTGGGTCCGGCGGTGATCCTGGCGCATTGCATCTACATCGCCGGCCACAGCATGGCCTGCTATCCGTATGTCGACGACGTTGCCGTGATCGCGGCGTCGGGAGCGACCGTTGCGCACTCGCCGGTGGTTTTCGCACGGCGTGGCGTCGCCATGGAAAGCTTCCAGCGTTACCGCAACGCAGGCGTCAACATCGCAATTGGTACAGACGTGTTTCCAATGGATATCATCGAGGAGATGCGCTTTGCCGCGGTCGCTGGGAAAATGGCCGACAGGAACCACGAGGCCGCTTCCGCTCGCGCAGTTTTCGACGCCGCAACCATCGGGGGAGCGACAGCGCTCGGCCGGGATGATATTGGACGGCTTTGCCCCGGTGCAAAGGCGGATCTGGCTGTCATTGATCTGAACAATATCTGGACGGCGCCTTACGCCGATCCGATCAGGGCGCTGGTCACCAGTGGTCATCCGTCAATGATTGATATGGTGTTTGTCGACGGCAAGATACTGGTCGACGACGGGGAGTTGGTAAATGAGCCTGACGCTATTGTCGCCCGGGCCGACGCCTCGATGCGTTCACTCGAAGCCGCGTATGCAGGATGGCATCACGCGGCGAGGTCGGCACAACAAGAGTTTCCTCAAAGTTATTCCGAGTGGCCAGACTAGGGCGGCTCTTGGGCCAACGCCAGAAAACGCATCTCATTTGCACTAGTGAGGCTCTGCTTGCGCGCCGAGCGCATGGCGACCTCAGCTCCTCGGCTCAGAGTTTTCAAACGTGTGCTCTGCGAGCATGCGTGCGGAGCGAAGCGCCTCTTCGAGTGCCATATCCCCGAAGAAGAGGGGACGACCCAACATATTGCGTAGTGCGGAGATAAGTTGCCGCCCAGATCGGATCTTTGCTGGAGTTCGTTTTTTGTTGTGGGAAGCGCTGGTCGAGCGTCAGGGGCGTGCCAGATAATCGATGGCGTGCGACGCACAGGCGCCGGCCGGTGCCGCTGGAGCGTAAGCGGCATGCCGCTGAATGGGGACGCCATGCGCAAGGTGAATCTGTTCTTACGCATGTCCGTCTCCCGAATGAACGGACTCTACCTGAAAACCGGGGAGCTCTACGGGAGCAGGTCATCGCCCATTCCATGCCAA
>JAEWHY010000405.1 GCA_023387555.1 Pseudomonadota bacterium | reverse complement strand
CATCGCCAGCCGCTGCGCAACCGGCCGCGGCGATCGAGACGCTGACCGAGAAGGAAGTGCCGGCAACAGTATCAGCGCGCATGAAATGCAAGTCAGCCTCCGGACCGATGACACGCCGCCCATTCGCCGGCGGCTTCGTGTTCTCGCAATCCTGCGGCGAAGGCGGCGACACGCTGGTGCGCGTCGTCTTCGCGAAGGACCGCAGCGGCGCCGATGCGCGGCTTCTGCAATTCCATCGCCCCGAAGGCCGGCGCATGTCGGCACTTGCGACCGTGGTTTTCCAGCCGGCGGAGAATGAAATCGCCGGCACGACCGCGCGCCTGACGCGCCGCGTCTGCCGCGCCGAAGGCCGCTGGCGCATGGAGGGCAAGCAGCCGGCACCGGGGCTGATCTACTGGCGGCAGACTCGCGATTGCGAGGGCAAGGCCGGCTGGCAGACCGTTATCGGCCGGGCGCGCGATCGTTAATGCATGAGGCTGCGGCGCGGTATTCGTCGCCAATTTCGCCGCATTGGTACCTTGAGACCGCCATGGTGGCGTGCGTCTCGTGCCGCTTTCACATGACGCTATGCGACGTTCCTGGGGAAGCGTGAGGAGCTCTCATGCAAAAAGTAGGGAGTAAAATCATGACCGCCACCAAGCGTCTCGGCGATGTCGACCGTCAGGCCTCCAATATCGATCGTCAGGCTTCCAGTGCAGACCGTCAGGCCGCCAACAGCGAGTTCGAAGGCGAGATCCGCGAGTTCATCCGTCGTGACGTTTCCAATCGCCGCCCGAACGCCGAGCCGGCTGCCGCCTCCCAGGCCGAAGCCGACAACCTCAACGGGCTGCTCGAGCGCGTCTCCGGTGCGACCGTGACTGAAATCGATCGGCTGATCGCCGAACTGCAGAACATCCGCTCCCTGCTGCTCAGCGAAGGCGAACGCGTGCGCCGGGAAATCACCGGCTATGCCGGCCTCAGCCAGTCGGCGATCGCGACCATGAAGGTGATCAACGAGACCCTGACCCAGTTGCGGCCCGGCCCGCTGACATTGCCCTCGATCAGGGACTGAAAGGGCCGGAGCCGCGGCGGCCGAAGCGGCCGCACGCGATCCGGCATCCATCCGGATTAAAATCCGACGCCAAACCCGATACCGCCGCGGCCTCCGATCCCGATCGAGATCGGAGGCACCGCGGGACGCCCGCCACCGAAGATCTCGCGATCGGGCGGCGGCGGGATGCGCTCGCGACGGATGGCCTCACGCGGTGGCGCCCGTCGCGGCGGCGGACTCGCCTTGCGGGCGCGCTCCTGCGGAGGCGGCACCGCAGCCTTCCTTGATGGCGCAGGCGCGGCGGGAATGGCGACGCAGCGTTCGCCTTCCGCACGCTGTCCGCTGCCGCAGACCAGCGGACAGATGCGGCCGCGCTGCCCCTTCACCGCATCCAGCGCATCGACGCTCGGGCCGGCGCTGTCGAAGTCCATCCCCGACCTGCGATTGAACTGATCGAGCGCGCTCCGGGAGCGGGCCGTCCAGTTGCCATCGGTCGATCCCGGATCGCAGCCGACGCGCTTCAACTCGGTCTGCAATGCGCGGGCGACGGCGCGGGGATCGCGCGTGATCTCCTGCCCGGCCTTGTCCGGTACCGGAAGAATCGCGATCTGCGGCGGAGCCTGCGTGGGCTGCGAGGCGGATGGCAGCTTGTCCCGATGGGTACGGGCCAGCGCCGCGTAGAAGCCGGCCGGATGCACCGACAGGAAAGCATCCCAGGCCTCTCTGGTGCCGATGCGTTCGGCCGCCTCGAAGTCGCGCTGAGCGTCCGATACGGTCTGCGGCGCAGCCTGCACCGATGGCGGCGACGGCGCATCCGGAGCCGGCAGCACGGTGATCTGGCGGGTCGGCGGCTGAGCGCCGGCGGGATCGGCGGCAGCGGCAACGACACTTCCCGCTGTGCCGGTCACGAACGGCTCCTGCCGGCCCGCCGTCGCCGCGATGACTTCGTCGCGGACCGCGTCGAGCGTGGTCCGCAAGTCAGCGCCCGGTGCGATCAGTCGCTTCACGAGGGCTGCGGTGAACGCGCCCTGCCCGTCTTCGACGATCGCACCCGGCTTCGCCGCGAATGCGATCAGCGTCCCTGCCGATGCCGGCTCCACCCGCGCAAGACCGGCCTTGCCGGACGACACGCTGCGCTTCATGCCATGCACGAACGCATTGTCACGCGACGCATCGAGGATCACCGCGCGCACGCGCTTCGCCGGCTCGATCGCACGCATCAGGCGATCGAGCGACAGCGCTTCGTCCTCGACATCGAAGTCGCTGGCGAGCCGCGCGTCGACCGGCAGCAGATAATTCGTGCCGTTCACGTCGATGCCGTAGCCGGCGAAATAGACGATGGCGACGTCTGCGGTTTTGGCCACCGCCGCGAAGTCGCGCGCCGCCGACTTGAAGTCGAGATTGCCGAGATCGAATCTCGTCTCCACCACACCGAAACCGGCGGCGCGAAGGCGTTCGGCAATGGCGTTGGCATCGGCGACCGGCGTCGCAAGTGGGCTCGCATGCTGGTAGGCGCCGTTACCGATCACCAGCGCGACCCGCGTCTCGGCGCGCACAATCGCGAGGGCCATGTCCGCAACGGCCAAGCTCGCAGCGGCGGCAACACCGCACAGGATCGCTGTCAGACGCGTCACGACGCACCTCCACGGACCGCAATTGCTGTGCAGAATCTAGCAGTGCCGCAGGATCGGTCAAAGCCGTGGGCGCGGGGGGATCGCGAAAGGTCACGGGGGTTTGACCTTCGACCGCCCCTGGCGAGAAGGAAGAGTTAGCGGTTCGCGTCCTCCTTGGTGACGATGTCCACGATCTTGCGCGCCGCGGGATCGACGATCACGATGGTCTCGTCGCCGAGCTTGGTGAACTTGAAATCGCGCAGCAGGCCGACCTTGTCCTTCAGCGAGACCGGCATCTCGTTGAGGATCACCGAATCCGGAATATTGGCGCCGATCGCGACATTGCTGCCTTCGGGGAGCTTCCGCGTCGGCTCGTTGCCGATCTCGCCGTAGATTGCCCGCTTGTGGTCCGCCGTGAGGCCGATGCCCGGCGCGGGGCCGCTGGTCCCCGTGGTTTGCGCCGACGCCGCCGGGGCGGCTGCGATGAAAAGCAGCGCTGCGCAGATCACGCTCCGGCGGCATCGTTTTGTCATGTCATGAATCCGCAACGCACCGTCTAGCGCGACTTGGGGGCGCGCGGAGCCGGTTGCGTGATGCTGACCGGATCGGAGCCGGCCATGCTTTCTTCGAGCCCCTGCTCGAGTTTCCTCTCGGAATCGTCGTCGCCCTTGCGGACCTGTGCAGGCTGCTTCTTCAGGTCGGGATTGCCGCCGCGCTTTTCGGTCGCGGGATTTGTCATGCGTCACACCTCCGCCGTTGTCCGAGGACCAACGCCGACGGTCTGAGCGGGTTCCCCGCGGTGTGAGCGACGCGCTATCGCGCGGACAGGCGGGTCGGTTCCGGATGCGCCTCGACCGCCATGTTGAGATTGGAGGTCACCACGACCAGTGCGATCAGCCCAACGACCACGACGACAACGCCATAGGCCCATCCGATCAATCTGAGGCCGGATTTATTTGCCATGTCTTGCTGAAACCTGTCGCGTGGAGTTGGACGAAAACAGCGACCGCTGGCCGCCGCCGACATCACCTAAAATGCCGGGATTGAGGATTCGATAACGGCAATCACATACCGGCCGCGTAAATGGCCGACGCGAATCGATTGCCGCGTCTCGCATCGAGATAGGGGTGGAGGCATCTCGTGCGCAATCGCGTATTCCACTCGGCGTTCCCATCGGCGGTAACATGTGAATGGAGGCGCGAAGATCGGCCGGCTGTGGTGCCGCTGCCACGTCACCGGTCAGGCTCAAGGCAAATCATCGGCTGACGCGCTGAACGCTGCGGCCGAAGCGCCGCGGCGGCAACGGCCAATGAGCCAGCGCCACACTGCACCGGAAAATGCAGTTCCGACCCGCCTGAAAGGCTGCGGCCCCTTGACCCGGACCCGGCGGCCCGGCACCGTCTTCCGTCTGGGAGGTTGGGGGATTCCATGTCAGTCAGGCATATGTGTCGTGTCCTCGCCATCGCCGTAGCGGCGCTGGTGCTGGCTCCGCTGGACTTGGCGCCACCGGCCAAGGCGGGGAACTGGCTGGAAAAGAATTTCTGGATGAGCGGCCCGCGCTACAGCGGCAAGCTTCCGGCCTGCGACAACGGCTGGGTGCTCGGCAGTATCCAGACCCGCTTCGGCGGCAAGGAATTCGCCTTCTGGAATTCGCAGCTCGGCATCGTGAAGTTCGACGACATCCACGAGACCGCCAACCGGCCATGGGCGTCCGATACGATTCCGCGGCGCTTCTGCACGGCGCGCGCCCTCATTTCCGACGGCATCTGGCGCCCGGTGCATTATCTGATCGGCGAGGACTTCGGGATGATCGGCGCGACCTGGGGCGTCGAATGGTGCGTGGTCGGACTTGACCGCAACTGGTCCAACAATCCGGCCTGCCGGATGATGCGTCCCTGATATCCCCTTTTATTTTCGATTTGTTCTTGTAATGTTCCATCCGGCGGGCTAACCTTGCCCGCAGTGCAGGTCATCCGTCGGGGGCGTATCATGCTGACGATTGCAGGCCGCTGTGCGGTCACACTTGCCTTTTCACTGATCCTGTCTTTCTCACCGATCACCGCAACCGTGTTCGCGCAGGATGCGCGGCCGGATGCCACGATGGCGGCGGGCGACCGCTTCGTTCCGGAGCGGTTCGCACAGCGCGGCCAGCCGCGCTTCCAGAACGATGCGCGAAATGAGCCGGGCCGGTTCGACTTCTACGTGCTCGCGCTGTCCTGGTCGCCCTCGTTCTGCGAATCCTCGCGCGAACGCAACGGCGGCCGCTCCAACCTTCAGCAATGCGCCGGCGAGCGGCCTTATGCCTTCGTCGTGCACGGGCTGTGGCCGCAGCATGAACGCGGCTTCCCGCGCGACTGCCAGGTGCCGGCGCCGCGCCTGTCGCGCAATATCGTCAACACCATGCTCGACATCATGCCGGCGCCGCGGCTGGTCTTCAATCAATGGGATCGTCACGGCACCTGCAGCGGAATGAACGCCCAGCAGTATTTCGACACGGTGCGCAAGGCCCGGGAAGCGGTTCGGATCCCGGCGCAATATCAGGACATCTCGTCTTATCTCGCGGTCTCGCCTCCCGAGGTCGAGAAGGCATTCATCGAGGCCAATCCGGGCCTTTCGGCCGACGCCATCGCAGTCACCTGCGATCACCGGCGGCTGAGCGAGGTGCGCATCTGCATGTCGAAGGACCTGCAGTTCCGCAACTGCCCGGAGGTCGACCGGCGCTCGTGCCGCAGCGACAAGGTCATGATGCCGCCGGTGCGCGGCGGCTGAGGCATCCGTGACATCGCCTGGCGAAGCCGGTGCTTCCGGTTCGCCAGGTTTCAAGTGCGCGGCGGCGGGGACCGCCACACAAAAGGCCGGTCCGAACGCTCCGAGAGGCCTGTCAGGCGTGTGCGAAAAGCCTGCCGGCAGCGCGCAGCATCGCGGCATCACTGTCCCGGCGCCCCGCGACTACGCCGAATGACGTGTCATGGCCGCACACCGGCCTTGACGAATGGCCGCGGCCGGCCACTCCTGCCCCGCCATGAACTACCGCCATGCCTTTCACGCCGGCAACTTCGCCGATGTCGTCAAACACGCCCTGCTCGCGCGCGTCGTCATGCATCTGCGCAAGAAGGATGCAGCCTTCCGCGTGATCGACACCCATGCCGGAGCGGCGCTGACCGACCTTTCCAGCGACGAAGCCCGCCGCGGCGGCGAATGGCAGGATGGCATCGGCCGGATCTGGCAGCACAAATTCCCGCCCGAAGCCGCGGCCCTGCTCGAGCCCTATCTGTCGGCGATCACGGCCTATAATCCGGCGGGCGCGCTCACGTGTTATCCCGGCTCTCCGCTCCTGATCAGGCAATGGCTGCGCAGCCAGGACCGGCTGATCGCCTGCGAGCTGGAGCCCGGCGCCGCACGCCTGCTGTCACGCAATCTGCATGGCGATGCCCGGATCAAGGCGATCGCGATCGACGGCTGGACCGCTCTCAACGCCTACATCCCGCCGAAGGAGAAGCGGGGCCTCGTGCTGGTCGATCCGCCTTACGAGCGGGAAAACGAATTGCAGCGCGCCGCGGAGGCGATCACCACCGCGCATCGCAAATGGCCGACCGGCATCATCCTGCTCTGGTATCCGATCAAGGAGCCGCGCGAAATCGTGCGCTTCGTCAGGTCGCTCGACGGGCTCGATCCCGCCAAATCGTTGCGAATAGAGCTGTCCCGCCCCCCGGACGCCGCCGGGAAGCTGCGCGGCACGGGGCTGATCGTGGTCAACGCGCCCTGGACGCTCCAATCCGAGGCGCAAATTTTGCTGCCAGCGCTCTCAAAAGCCTTCTGGCCGGACACGCGCAGCGAGATTCGTGTCACAACCCTCGCTGCGGGCTGAATTCTGCGCTCATTTCCCTTTTCACGAGCAGCGCGTTGGTCTTTACTATCATAGCTGGCTTTGACGTTCCGCCCTCATAAAGGGGGACCGGCGGAGTGACCGAGGCCCGACGAAGGCTGACGCTTTCCCCGATTGTGAATGTCCGGCCGAGCCGCTGCGCCGTGAGGGACGGCGGCTTAGCAATTGTGGGAAAGGGAGTTCCCCGATGGCTCAAACGGGAACTGTGAAGTTTTTCAACGGCGAGCGTGGCTACGGCTTCATCAAGCCCGACGATGGCGGACGCGATGTGTTCGTTCACATCACCGCAGTGGAGCAGGCCGGCCTGAAGTCTCTGGCGGAAGGACAGCGGATCAACTTTGACGTCGAGCCCGACAAGAAGGGCAAAGGCCCAAAGGCGGTCAACCTCGTCATCACCGGATAGCGCGACGCATCCGATTATCTGTCTTGCGTGCCCGCGTGCGGCGCTCTAGCGACTGCCGTTCGCGAACCTTTTTCCATCAGAAAGTCTTCCATGATTCTCCGCTCAGCAGCGCCCTCGCCGTTCGGGCGCAAGATCACTATTGCCGCAAGCCTGCTCGGATTGTCGGATCGCATCGAGGTGGTTGCCGCCGACACCAGCAACGCGTCGGACGAACTGCGCCAGCAGAATCCATTGGGCAAAGTCCCGACGCTGGTTCTGGACGATGGCCGCACGCTGTTCGATTCGCGCGTGATCCTGGAGTATCTCGATCATCTGGCCGGCGGCGGGCGCATCATCCCGCGCGATCCGGATGCGCGCTTTGCGGCGCTGCGGCTGCAGGCGCTGTGCGACGGCATTCTCGATGCGTCGATCCTGCAGGTTTATGAAGCGCGCTATCGGCCCGAAGGCATGCGTCACGCGCCATGGCTCGATTATCAGGCCGGCAAGGTGACGCGTGCGCTCGCCGTGCTCGAAGCCGAGCCGCAGCCGCTCGATCCGCTGCCGCATGTCGGGCAGATCACGCTGGCCTGCGCGCTCGGCTATCAGGATCTGCGGTTCGCTGGCGCCTGGCGCGCCAATCATCCGGCGCTGGTCGGCTGGCTTGACCGCTTTGCGGCGCAAGTGCCCGCGTTCGCGGCGACGCGCATCACACCCTGAGCGCGCCCGGCTTGCGCGTCGTTGCTACGCGCGTCCCTCCCGAGACGGCAAGGGCCCCGCTTTCGCGAGGCCCCGCAAGGACTCTTGGTGGAAGGCTCGATCAGAACCGATAGTTGAAGCCGAACCGGACGAGGTTGGTGTCGAAGCCATGGTCGGCGCCGGTGACCGTATAGGCCCGGTCCGCGAAGCTCATGTAGAGATACTCGGCCTTGACCGACCAGTTCGGGGTGAACGCGTATTCGACGCCGGCGCCGAGGGTCCATCCGACGTGGCTGCGATCCTCGGTCAGGCCCCAGCGCTCGGCCTCGAGCCCGCCGAAGGCGACGCCGCCGGTTGCGAAGATCAGCGCGTTGTTCCAGGCGGCGACGCCGGCGCGGGCGCGCAGGGTGCCGAACCATGGATTGGAGAATTTCCACGGCGCGAACGTATCGTTGGCGTTGCTGATGTTGAGGTCGCCCTCGAGGCCGAATACGAAATTGCCGTTCTGCCAGTTGTAGCCGGCCTGGATGCCGCCGGCGACGCCCGACGGCTCGGCCGGGTTGCCGTCGATGCTGCCCCATTGATAGGCGACGTTGGCGCCGAAATACGGGCCCATCCAGCGCGGCGGGGGCGGCGCATACTGCGGGGCCGGCGCATATTGCCGATATCCCATATCGGCGGCCTGTGCCTGAACCGGAATGACGACTGCCGCGAGTGCGGCTCCGAGCAGCAACTTTCTCATAACACTCAACTCCCGCACCGCTTCCGCATCTCGCGGACGCGCGGGAGTGACCCCGCGCCGGTGGCCGATACATGGCCTTTTAGGATTTCGGTTATCGCGGCGTTTAAGTTAAGCGGGCGTGAATCGCGGACGGGAGCTGAACGCATCGCTAACGAAGGGTTAAAAACCCGGAAACCTCCGTTAACGATCCATTGACCGGGGGTGGCGGCCAGCGTTAGGCGGGGTCGGCCTCAAACCGGCCCTTGCACAAAGCCACCACCGGGAACATCTCAACACTCTCCCATGAATGGCCGGAAGACCGATATCGAGCCCGAGCTCGAACTCGCCGATGAGGACGAGGAGCAGAGCCTGCCGCTCGCGGAACCCGACGCTGCGGCCGAACCGCAGCGTCCGCTGGCGGCCGGGCGCGCGGTCATCCTTGCGCATCTGAAGCATGCCCCGACCGGGCCGGGCGTCTATCGCATGCTCGATGCCGGCGGCGAGGTGCTCTACGTCGGCAAGGCCAAGAGCATCAGCAAGCGCGTCGCGTCCTATGCCCGGCCGACCGGACACGACACCCGCATCGCGCGCATGATCGCGGCGACCGCCTCGCTCGAATTCGTCACCACGCGAACCGAAACCGAAGCGCTGCTGCTCGAGGCCAATCTGATCAAGCGGCTGCGGCCGCGCTTCAACGTGTTGATGCGCGACGACAAGTCGTTCCCCTATATCGTCATCACGCGCGATCACCTGTCGCCGCAGATCCTCAAGCATCGCGGCGCGCGCACCCGGCCCGGCGATTATTTCGGCCCGTTCGCATCGGTGTGGGCGGTGAACCGCACGATCACCGCGCTGCAGCGCGCGTTCCTGATCCGCTCGTGCTCGGATGCGGTGTTCGAAAGCCGCACGCGGCCCTGCCTGTTGCATCAGATCAAGCGCTGTTCGGCGCCCTGTACCGGCGAGATCGACGCCGATGCCTATGCCGAGCTGGTGCACGAGGCGCGCGACTTTCTCTCCGGCAAGAGCCAGGCGGTGAAGGGTCTGCTCGCGGACGAGATGGAGAAGGCGTCGCAGGTTCTCGACTTCGAGCGCGCCGCGATCTATCGCGACCGGCTGGCGGCGCTGTCCGCCATCCAGTCGCAGCAGGGCGTCAATCTGCGCGGCGTCGACGATGCCGATGTGTTCGCGATCCATCAGGCCGGCGGCTACAATTGCGTGCAGGTGTTCTTCTTCCGCACCGGCCAGAACTGGGGCAACCGCGCCTATTTCCCGAAGGCCGATCGCGGCGTCGATGCTGCGGAAGTGCTGGGCGCCTTCATCGCGCAGTTCTACGATGACAAGCCCTGCCCGCACACCATTCTCGTGTCCGAGGACTTGCCCGAGCGCGCGCTGCTTGCCGAAGCGCTGGCCACCAAGAACGGACATGCGGTCGAGATCGCAAGACCCAAGCGCGGCGAGAAGCGCGATGTCGTCGACCATGCGCTGGCCAATGCGCGCGAAGCGCTCGGCCGCAAGCTGGCGGAGACCTCCTCGCAGCAGGCCCTGCTCGGATCGCTGGCCACGACGTTCGGGCTGCCGGCGCCGCCGCGGCGGATCGAGGTCTACGACAACAGCCATATCCAGGGCTCGAATCCGGTCGGCGCGATGATCGTCGCCGGCCCCGAGGGCTTCGTGAAGAACCAGTACCGCAAGTTCAACATCCGCTCGGAGGAGCTCACCCCCGGCGACGATTTCGGCATGATGCGCGAGGTGCTGGAGCGGCGCTTCAAGCGGCTGATCAGCGAACATCCGCGCGTGCAGCCCGCCCCGCCGCAAGCCTCCGCAGATGGCTCCGCAGAGGGCACGGCGGAACCCGCGGGCGACATGGAACCCGCCGCGACGCCGTGGCCGGACCTCGTGCTGATCGACGGTGGCCAGGGCCAGCTCGCCGCCGCGCGCCAGACCCTGGAACAGCTTGGCGTCACCGACGTGCCGCTGATGGCGATCGCCAAGGGGGTGGACCGCGATGCCGGGCGCGAGACCTTTTTCATGCCGGGCCGGGACCCGTTCCGGCTGCCGCCGCGCGACCCCCTGCTCTATTTCATCGAGCGGCTGCGCGACGAGGCGCACCGCTTCGCGATCGGCTCGCATCGCACGAGGCGCAAGCGGGACCTCCGCGAGGGCGGCCTGCAGGAAATTCCGGGCATCGGCCCGACCCGCAAACGCGCGCTCCTCAACCATTTCGGCACGCTCAAAGCGATCGAGCGCGCCTCGCTGGCGGATCTCGCAAAAGTTCCCGGCATCAACGCCGACACCGCGCGCCGCATCTACGAGTTTTTTCACGAGCGGACCGCCTGAAAGTGCCCATTTATTCGGCTTTGCCGAAGGTCCGGGACAAGTCGCGGCGAGCGGGTTGACGGGGACGGGCCGGGTGTGTTCGCTGCGACCATGAATTCCGTGTCGACGCAACGCATGGCGGGGGGCGCGTTCTCGCTGCCCAATGTTCTGACGTATTCCCGCATCGTGGCCGTTCCGCTGGTGGTGGCCTGCATGTACACGCAGGCCATCCTGCAGGGTGGCCTGTGGCTGCGGCTGGCCGCGCTCGGCATCTTCATCGCCGCCGCCATCACCGATTTCTTCGACGGCTATTTCGCCCGCAGCTGGGGCCAGCAATCGCGTCTCGGCCGCATGCTCGATCCGATCGCCGACAAGCTGCTGGTGGCCTCCTGCCTTCTGATGCTGGCGGCGGACGAGACCATCAAGGGCTGGTCGCTGTTCGCGGCCATCATCATCCTGTGCCGCGAAATCCTGGTCTCGGGCCTGCGCGAGTTCCTTGCCGAATTGCAGGTCAGCGTCCCGGTGACGCAACTCGCCAAATGGAAGACCACGCTGCAACTGGTCGCGATCGGCTTCCTGCTCGGCGGCGAGGCGGTCGACTATTATCTGCCGCACAGCTTCCTGGAGTGGCGCTGGCATTACGGCGACGGTCCGTTGCCGCTGACCACGACCATCGGCCTCGTGCTGCTCTGGATTTCCGCGATTCTCACCCTTTATACGGGATGGGACTATTTCCGCGCCGGATTGCGCCATATCATCGACGAATAAGCGCTGCGCCTTCGTCGTGGTCGATGGCCGCTCCGGCCACGGCATCGGATCAATCGGAAATCGCTATGAAACTTCTGTATTTCGCGTGGGTGCGCGAACGGATCGGCAAGACTGAGGAGGACATCGCTCCGCCCGCCGAGGTCGCGACCGTCTCGGACCTTCTGACGTGGCTTGCCGGACGCGGCGAGGAATACGCCTATGCGTTCGAAAATCCGAAGGTGATCCGCGCCGCCATCGATCGCAAGCATGTGCAGCCCGGCACGCCGATCGCGGGCGCCCGCGAGATCGCCTTTTTCCCGCCGATGACGGGTGGGTGAGTGATGACGCTCCGGCTGCAGCGCGAGGATTTCGATGCCGCCGCCGAGGCCGCACGGCTGACCAGCGGGCGCACCGATATCGGCGCCGTCGTCACCTTCACCGGAATTTGCCGCGACCACGAGGGCGGGCACGGCGTCAGTGCGATGACGCTCGAACATTATCCCGGCATGGCCGAGGAAGAGATCGCGCGCCATATCGCCGAGGCCGAACGGCGCTGGCCGCTGCAGGGCGTCACCGTGATCCACCGCTATGGCCGCATGCAGCCGGGCGACAACATCGTGCTGGTGGTCACGGCCTCCGCCCACCGCCAGGCGGCGTTCGAGGCCGCCTCGTTCCTGATGGACTACCTGAAGACCCGCGCACCGTTCTGGAAGCTGGAAGAGCGGCCCGACGGCAAGGGCTGGGTCGCGGCGAAAGAGACGGACGACGCCGCAGCAGCGCGCTGGGCGAAGCCGTAACAGGCATCAGGCGTAGCAAAGACGCCCGCCAAGCATAGCGTAGAAGCCCATTGCGAGGCGTCCCGGCGCAAGCAGGAGCCCTTCCCCCGAGCAGGGGCTATAGGCCCTCGCCTTCCCGAGGGATTCCGCCTCCCAAGCCTTAACAAGCGCTGCCAGCCGTGGGCCCCTTGCCACGCGCGACACGCGCCGCTTGACAAGTTTATTTTCCTATGTTTATATTCCTATCGCCGGCTCATGAGGGGCGTCAACCGGTGACGCCGTTTGATGGAGCAGGCGCGGCGCCCGCGGGCATGGCCTCGTCAGCCGTGCACTCGGGTGGCCTCGGGACCCCGCTCTACCGGCACTACGACCGGTGCGCGAGGAGCCTCGCTGTACGGCCCCGGTCGCAGTGACCGGGGTACGCAAACGCGGCCCCGGGGTCAGTGCGGGAGCCTAGCGCCCCCGCACCAGAACGCCGCAGCGGAGCGCCGCGAGGCGAGCGTGTGTGCGACAACCACACGCGCCGCGCCTTGAAAGGTGCGGACATTAGTGGATGCGCCTCGCAGCGCTCCGCTCCCCTCCCTCATAGCTCGGGGGCCAAGCCACCCCGCGAGGAGAATGACGCATGCCCCGCCGCACGCCGAAACCGAAACGCAGATCCTCCGAAGCCTCGGGCGGTTTCTGCAGCACACCGGCGCAGCGCGCCGCGCAAGCCCGCATCGAAGCCGAAGCGGATCGCGGCAATCGCACCCTGAGCAATGCTTTCATGTTCTGGCGGGACTGCGCCACGGCGCGCTGCCGCCGCATGCAAGCCTGCGCCGGCGCGCCGGATTGCTTTGCGAGCAAGTGGCGGCAGTTGAGTCCGGATATCCGGTTCATGGTGCGCGAGACCGCGCTCGCCCGCCAGCAGGGCGCCGATCCCTGGCGTGCGGTTGAAATCGCCCGGCAGAAGCTGGGCGAAAGTGATGCGCTCGCGGCGAGATTCGACTCCGCAAGTGCGGAGCGCGACAGGCAGCCGTCATCGAACGTGACACCGCCCTCGCCGCGCCTCCGCCGGCTATGACCGGCGGAACGCTATTCGGCGGGACGCAATCCTGCGCGACGAACGTCGAGCGGGCCTCAGGCGGCCTGCGACTTCGGCTGCACCTCGGCGGTGTAGTCGTCCATCAGCTGCTTGGTGATGGCGCCGGGCGTGAAATTCCACTTGTCGATCTGCGCGACCGCCGTGACTTCGGCGGCGGTGCCGGTGATGAAGCACTCGGAGAAGCCGGTCAGTTCGTCCGGCATGATCCGGCGCTCGATCACCTCGAAGCCGCGGCGCTTGGCGAGATCGATGACGGTCCGGCGGGTGATGCCGTCGAGGAAGCAATCCGCGGTCGGGGTGTGGATCTTGCCGTCCTTGATGAAGAAGATGTTGGCGCCGGTGCATTCGGCGACGCGGCCTTCCCAGTCCAGCATCATCGCGTCGGCAAAGCCGCGGCGCTCGGCGCGGTGCTTCGACACCGTGCAGATCATGTAGAGGCCGGCCGCTTTCGCCATACAGGGCGCGGTGCGCGGATCGGGCCGGCGGTATTCGGCGAGGTCGAGCTTGATGCCCTTCAGGCGTTGGGCCGGGTCGAAATAGCTCGGCCATTGCCACACCGCGATGGCCAGGTGGATGGCGTTGCCCTGGGCCGAAACGCCGAGCTGCTCGGACCCGCGCCAGGCGATCGGGCGCACGTAGGAATCCGGCATGTTGTTCTTTTCGATCACCAGGCGCTTGGCGGCGTCGATCTCGGCGACCGAATACGGAATCTCGAAATCGAGGATATTCGCCGACTTCTTCAGCCGCTCCGAATGCTCGGTGCATTTGAAGATCTGCCCGCCATAGGCGCGCTCGCCCTCGAACACGGCGCTGGCGTAATGCAGCCCGTGCGTCAGCACGTGGATTTTCGCCTCGGGCCCGGGAATGAGCTTGCCATCGAACCAGATCAGGCCAGGCAATTGATCGAAGGGCACGGACATGAGCGTCCTCCTTGGCAAGGCTGCTGGACATTCATCGGGCAATTTTGCCTGATCCGTCCATTCCCATTATGGTCCGACCTGTCCGGCACTCCAGCCCACCGGAAACGGCCGGGTCCGAAAGAGCAGGATATTTCGTGACGATGCCACTTTCGGTAACAATCTTCCGGAATTATGTCAATAGTGCTGACCTAAATAAGCATCGTACAGCATGTCCGTGACCCCGCTTCGCGACCGCTCCAGCTCTTCCGATCCTGCTCCGGCCCGGCCCGCCGGCGAGCCGATGTGGGACCTGATCGAGCTGCTATTCTTCGCCTATCGGGACTTCGTCGGCGACGCCGACGAGGCGCTGGCGAAATTCGGCTTCGGCCGCGCCCACCACCGGGTCGTGCACTTCGTGACCCGGCATCCGGGCATCAAGGTCGCCGATCTGCTCGACATCCTGAACATCACCAAGCAATCGCTCGGCCGCGTGCTCAAGCAGCTCGTGGACGAGGGCTATGTGCTGCAGAAGGAAGGCGAAAGCGACCGCCGGCAGCGCCTTCTTTATGCCACGCCCAAGGGCGAAGCGCTGGCGATGAACCTTGCCAGTCTCCAGACCGAACGGCTCGCGCGTGCGCTCGCCGACATCGGCGCCGGCGCGCACGAAGACGCGCGCGATTTCCTCATCGCGATGATCGATACCCGCGAACGCGATCATGTGCTGCAACTGATCACGCGCGCCGATCGGTTGCGGCACGCCAAGCCCTGAGGGTCCAGACAATGCAGATAACCCGCGCGGCTCCTGCAGGTCCGGCCGATGATGCCCCGCATCTTTTGGTCGTCGATGACGACCGGCGCATTCGCGATCTGCTGTCGCGGTTTCTGGCCGCGGAAGGCTACCGTGTGACCACCGCCGACAATGCCGCCGAAGCGCGCGCCAAGCTCCACGGCCTGCATTTCGATCTTCTGATCCTCGACGTGATGATGCCGGGCGAAAGCGGCTTCGACCTCGCCAAGTCGCTGCGCTCGACATCGACCGTACCGATCCTGATGCTGACCGCGCGCGACGAGACCGCGATGCGGATCGAGGGCCTGCAGATCGGCGCCGACGATTACGTCGCAAAGCCGTTCGAGCCGCGGGAGCTGTCGCTGCGCATCAACAATATCCTCAAACGCGCACAGCCCGCCGCGCCCACGCCCGTGGAATCGGTGCGGTTCGGCGATTTCGTCTTCCACATCGCGCGCGGCGAACTCAAGCGCGGCGAGGAGATCGTCCGCCTCACCGATCGCGAACGCGACATGCTGCGGGTGCTGTCGGCGACGCCGGGCGAGACGGTGCCGCGGCTCGCGCTGGCCGGCAACGATCCGGCAGTCAACGAGCGCGCGGTCGACGTGCAGGTCAACCGCCTGCGCCGCAAGATCGAGCGCGATCCGGCCAATCCGCTGTTCGTGCAGACCGTTCGCGGCATCGGCTACCGCCTTGTCGTGTCGCCGTGAGAGACTGAGGAGCGATGAACGAGCGAGACGCCTCCACAGCTTTACCTCTCCCCGCTTGCGGGGAGAGGTCGACTTGCGAGCGCCTGCGAGCAAGTCGGGTGAGGGGGACTGTCCGCAAATCCGGAGCCGGGGGGGGGGGGCC
>JAEWHY010000354.1 GCA_023387555.1 Pseudomonadota bacterium | reverse complement strand
TCGATCTTTTCGTCCTTGAGCGCATCGAGCGTCAGCTCCGCGAGCAGCGCGGCGCCTTCCGCATCGAGCATGGTCGGCTTCAGGTTGAAATAGAAATCGCTCTTTCGCCCCGACGCGAGGGTGATCTCGCCGCGCCCGAAGGAGCGCCGGTGGATGATGTCGCGCAGGCGCGCCCGTGCATCGGCATTCGGGGCGGGCGTCAGGGTGCCGGTCTTGCTCATTTCGTAGCCTCTATCCAGTCCAGCGGTGCGTATCACCAATGCCCGGCGACGGCCATTTCACGCTCGCCGGAGCGGCCATTTTCCCCAAATGATCTTGGTCGGGCGAGGCGGCGCGCACCTCGCCACCACTTAAGTGAACGCACTCACGCCGGACGCGCCGGAATCTCCAGACCGCGCTGCACCGCCGGACGCGCCAGCGCCGCATCGAGCCAGCGCGGCACTTCGGTCAGCGTGTCGTATTCGACCAGTTCGCGCGCGCCATAGAAGCCGATCAGGTTGCGGACCCAGCCGATCATCGCGACATCGGCGATCGTGTAGTCATCGCCCATGATCCACGGACGGCCCTTGAGACGGCTTTCCAGCACGCCGAGCAGCCGCTTCGATTCGTTGACGTAACGATCGCGCGGACGCTTGTCCTCGAAATCCTTGCCCGCGAACTTATGGAAGAAGCCGACCTGTCCGAACATCGGTCCGATGCCGGCCATCTGGAAATGCACCCACTGGATGGTGTGCCAGCGCGCGACGGGATCGGCTGGAATGAGCTTGCCGGTCTTCTCGGCAAGATATTGCAGGATCGCACCCGACTCCCACAGGCCGATCGGCTTTCCGCCGGGGCCATTCGGATCGATGATCGCAGGAATCTTTCCGTTCGGATTGAGCGAGAGGAATTCCGGCGTCCAGGTCTCGTTCTTTCCGATGTGCACCGCATGCGGCTCATAGGGCAGCCCGATCTCCTCGAGCGCGATCGAGACCTTCACGCCGTTCGGCGTCGGGAAGGAATAGAGCTGCAGGATGTCGGGATTCTTGGCGGGCCACTTCTTGGCAATGGGGAAGTCGGACAGTTTGGACATTGCTTGAATCCACCGGCGCGAACGGAGTCGTTACCCTCTCCCCTTGAGGGAGAGGGTGGCTTCGCGCAGCGAAGCCGGGTGAGGGGTTCTAACTTCGATCCTTCGCGATCGCGAGCAGAATAACGTCCATGACGCCATTCGGATTTTGCAGGACGTCATTGTTCCAAAATCGCAGTACGCGATAGCCGGCGGTATTGAACCAATGGTCGCGTCCCGCGTCGTGCCCCCCGCCATGCTGCCCGCCGTCGACTTCGACGACCAGATTACACTCGTGGCAGACGAAATCTGCGATGAACGCGCCCATTGGGACTTGTCTTCGGAATTTGAGGCCGCCCAGCCGCGACGATCGCAGCAGCAGCCAAAGCCTGTATTCTGCCGCTGTCGGCTCACGACGCATCTTGCGCGCAAAACCGCGCTGGCGATCTGCAACGACGCGGTGGTGAGACATGGAGCTGAACCCCTCACCGGCTCAGCGCTGCGCGCTTCGCCACCCTCTCCCTCAAGGGGAGAGGGTAACACCCCTGTTCGTCTCGCGCTAATGCGCCTCGTCCCAGTTATCCGCGGCGCGCGCCTCGACCGACAGCGGCACATGGAGCTGCACCGCCGGATGCGGCGCGTCTTCCATCACTCGCTTGACCACCGGCAGGGTCGCGGCGACTTCCGCGTCGGGCACTTCGAACACCAGTTCGTCGTGCACCTGAAGCAGCATCTGCGCCGACAGCCCGGCATCGGCGAGCGCGCCTTCCATCCGCGTCATCGCACGACGGATGATGTCGGCGGCCGAACCCTGCAGCCGCGCATTGATCGCGGCGCGTTCGTTGAACGCGCGCAGCGACGGATTGGACGCCTTGATGTCCGGGTAGTGGCATTTGCGCCCGAACAGGGTCTCGACATAGCCGTGCTCGCGGCAATAGTCGCGGGTCTCGTCCATGTAGGCGCGGATACCGGGGAAGCGCTCGAAATATTTCTTGATATACGCGCCCGCTTCCTCGCGCGGGATACCGAGCTGATTGGCAAGCCCGAACGCCGAGATGCCGTAGATGATGCCGAAGTTGATGGCCTTGGCCCGCCGGCGAACCTCGCCGGGCATGTCCTTCACCGGCACGCCGAACATCTCCGATGCCGTCATGGCGTGAATGTCGATGCCATCGCGGAACGCCTGGCGCAGCGCCGGCACGTTGGCTACTTCCGCCAGCAGCCGGAGTTCGATCTGCGAATAGTCGGCGGAGACCAGCTTGTGCCCCGGCTTCGCGATGAAGGCCTTGCGGATCTTGCGCCCGGCCTCGGTGCGGATCGGAATGTTCTGCAGGTTCGGCTCGGATGACGACAGCCGCCCGGTCGTGGTCGCGGCGAGCGCATAGTTGGTGTGCACGCGGTGCGTCTTCGGATCGACGTAGTTCGGCAGCGCATCGGTATAGGTCGAACGCAGCTTCGAGACCTGACGCCAGTCGAGAATCTTCTGCGGCAGTTCGTGACCTTGCTCGGCGAGATCTTCCAGCACGGATGCGGAGGTCGACCAGGCACCGGTCTTGGTCTTGGTGCCGCCCGGCAATCCCATCGAGCCGAACAGCACGTCGCCGATCTGCTTCGGCGACCCGAGATTGAACGGCTGGCCCGCGACCTTCTGCGCTTCCTCCTCGAGGCGCGCACTTTCCGCCGCGAATTCGCTGGAAAGCCGCGCCAGCGTCTGCCGGTCGATCGAGATGCCGCGGCCTTCCATGCGGCCGAGCACCGCGACCAGCGGGCGCTCCAGCGTCTGATAGACATTCATCATGTGCTCGGCGGCAAGCCGCGGCTTCAGCGCGTGCCACAGCCGCAGCGTCGCGTCGGCATCCTCCGCGGCATATTCGGCGGCGCGCTCGATCGGCACGCAGTCGAACGACACGCGGGTCTTTCCAGCCTTCGTGATCTCGTTGAAATCGATCACGGTGTGGCCGAACACGCGCTTCGTCAGCGAGGCGACATCGTGCGACACGCGGCCGGAATCGACCACATAGGACATCAGCATGGTGTCGTCGTAAGGCGACACGTCGATGCCGCGCTGCGCGAAGATCTGCCAGTCGAATTTCAGATTATGCCCGATCTTGAGCACGCCCCTGTCTTCGAACAGCGGGCGCATCGCGTCGATGGCGTCCTTCTCGGAAATCTGGTGCGGCACGAGCCCGGCATCGAACAGGCCCTCGCCTTCGCTCGGATTGCGATGCGCGACCGGCACATAGCAGGACTCATTCGGCGTCACCGCCAGCGCGAAACCGCATAGCGTCGCCTGCATCGGATCGAGCGAAGAGGTCTGGGTGTCGATTGCGACCTGGCCGACATCGATGGCGCGCACGATCCAGGCTTTCAACCGCGCGAGGTCGCGCACGATCTCGTATTTCGAGCGATCGAACGGGATCGCCTTGAGTTTCGCCAACCGCGCTTCGGCGCGCGAGACAGGAGTGAAGACCGCGTTGTCCGCTGCGCCCACTCCCCCCTTGCTCCGATTCATCCCTCCCCCTGCAAGGGGAAGGGTGGTCGCCGAAGGCGACCGGGTGGGGGTCTCTTGCGCAGAAAGAACGGCGCCGTCCTCCGGCCGGACCGGCGGCAGCGCCGGAGCGCCGGCACTCAAGCGCGGATCCGCCTCGATCTGGCTCGCGTCGATTTCGGCGGCTTCGGCGACGCGCCGTGTCAGCGTCGTGAACTCCATCGCCTTCAGGAAGGCGATCAGCTTCTTGTAGTCGGGGTCATGGACCGCAAGGTCGTCGACCGGCACGTCGAGCGCGACATGCTGGTCGAGCGTGACGAGCCGCTTGGAGATGCGGGCCTGTTCGGCATTGTCGATCAGCGTCTGCCGCCGCTTCTCCTGCTTGATCTCGGTCGCACGGGACAGCAGCGTTTCCAGATCGCCATACTCGCCGATCAGCTGCGCCGCGGTTTTCACGCCGATGCCGGGCACGCCCGGCACGTTGTCGGTGGAATCGCCGATCAGCGACTGCACCTCGATGACCTTCTCCGGCGGCACGCCGAATTTCTCGATCACCTCGGCGACGCCGATCTTCTTGTCCTTCATGGTGTCGTACATGATCACGCAGTCGTTCACGAGCTGCATCAGATCCTTGTCGGACGATACGATGGTGGCGCTGGCGCCCACTTCGCAGGCGAGCCGCGCATAGGTCGCGATCAGGTCGTCAGCCTCGTAACCGGCCTGCTCCAGGCAGGGGATGTCGAAGGCATGCACCGCCTCACGGATCAGCGGAAACTGCGGGATCAGGTCGGCCGGCGCGTCGGGCCGGTGCGCCTTGTACTCGGGATAGAAATCGGTGCGGAAGGTCTTTTCCGACTTGTCGAATATCACCGCCAGATGGGTCGGGCGCTCCTCCGGCTTCATGTCGCGCAGCAGCTTCCACAGCATGTTGCAGAAGCCGAGCACGGCATTGACCTGCAACCCGTCCGACTTGCGGTTGAGTGGCGGCAGCGCGTGATAGGCGCGGAAGATGTAGCCGGAACCATCGACCAGGAAGACGTGGTCGCCCTTTTTCAGCGACGGCGCAGTCACGGCGTGTCCGGTCGGGTTCGGGGCGGGCGCGGCAGCGCCCGTTGCGGCGGATGTTGCGGATTTCGATGCTGGCATGGCGCGGAATGTGGGCCGTTCGGCGTTCGCAATCAACCTCATCCGGCGCGATGTCCACCCTCCCGCCCGGCAGGGCTGCGGGCGCGTCCTGCCGGTGGATTGTTCGGCGCAATTATGGCTTTGCTCTCCCGATGCTGAGCTTTTCCGACCGATTGCCGATCGACGACGCCCTGCCGGAGCTGACCGCGGCGCTGCGCGCGCGCGAAGCGGCCGTGCTGGTGGCGCCGCCCGGCGCCGGCAAGACCACGCGGGTGCCGCTGGTCCTGATGGATGAACCATGGGCCAACGGTAAAAAGATCATCGTGCTGGAACCGCGCCGCCTCGCCGCCCGAGCCGCGGCCGAGCGGATGGCGAAGACGCTCGGCGAAAAGGTCGGCGACACCGTCGGCCTACGCGTCCGGTTCGGCTCGAAAGTCTCGAAGCGGACCCGGATCGAGGTGGTCACCGAAGGCATCTTCTCCCGGATGATCCTCGACGATCCCGAACTGGCCGGCGTCGCCGCGGTTCTTTTCGATGAGTTCCACGAGCGCTCGCTCGATGCCGATCTCGGTCTCGCCTTCGCGCGCGATGCGCAGCAGGGCCTGCGCGAGGATCTCAAGCTGCTGGTGATGTCGGCGACGATCGATGGCGCCCGGGTGGCGAAACAGCTCGGCGACGCGCCGCAGGTCGAAAGCCTCGGCCGCGCCTATCCGGTCGAGACCCGATATCTGCCGCGCGAGGCCCGCGAGCGCATCGAGCCGCAGGTCGCGGACGCGGTGATGCGCGCGTTGCGGGCGGATTCCGGCTCGGCGCTCGTGTTCCTGCCGGGGCAGGCAGAAATTCGCCGAACAGAGACGCTGCTTGCCGAGAAAACCGCAGACCAGAGGACCGACATCGTCGCGCTCTATGGTGCTCTGGACGCGCAGGTGCAGGATCGCGCCATCGCCCCATCGCCTCCCGGGCGCCGCAAGGTGGTGCTCGCGACCTCCATCGCCGAGACGTCGCTGACCATCGAAGGCGTTCGAATCGTTGTCGATTCCGGGCTGGCGCGGGTGCCGCGCTTCGAGCCGGGCACCGGGCTGACACGGCTGGAAACGGTGCGCGTGTCGCGTGCCGCCGCCGACCAGCGCCGTGGCCGCGCCGGCCGCACCGAGCCCGGCGTCTGCTACCGCCTGTGGAGCGAGCCGGAGACCGCATCGCTCGAAGCCTATGCGCGGCCTGAGATCTTGTCGGCCGACCTGTCCTCCTTCGCACTCGACCTCGCGCAATGGGGCGTCGCCGATCCCGCCACACTGACGTTCCTCGATCCGCCGCCGCAGGCCGCCTATGCCGAAGCCCGCAAGCTGCTGATCGAACTCGGCGCGCTCGATCATGACGGCCGCATCACCGACGAGGGCAAGGCGTTGCGCGCCCTGCCGCTGCCGCCGCGCCTCGCGCGCATGGTGGTCGATGCCGCGCGCGAGGGCGCCGGCGAAACCGCCGCGCAGATCGCGGTGCTGGTGACCGAGCGCGGCCTCGGCGGCAACGATGCCGATCTCACGCACCGGCTGGATCAGTTTCGGCGCGACCGCTCGCGGCGCGCCGACGAAGCGAGGGGCATGGCGAAGCGGTGGGCCAGTTCGGTCATTCCGGGGCGCCGAGACGCGGCGAACCCGGAATCCATAACCACCACTGGGAATATGGATTCCGGGTCCGCGCCTGTCGGCGCGTCCCGGAATGACTCGGTCGGCGCGCTGCTCGCCCTCGCCTATCCGGATCGCATCGCGAAGAATCGCGGCGGCGGTCAGGGGTCTTTCCTGCTCGCCAATGGCCGCGGCGCGGTGCTCGATCCGGCGCTGTCGCTGGCGCGCGAGCCGTTCATCGTGGTGGCGGACCTGTCCGGAACGGCGGCGCAGGCCCGCATCCTGCTCGCCGCGCCGATCACGCTTACCGAGATCGAAACGCGCTTCACCGATGCAATCGAGCAGCGCGACGATGTCACCGTCGATCCGGCAACGCTGAGCCTGCGCGGCCGAAAGGCCAAAAAGCTGGGCCCAATCGCGCTGTCCGAGCAGATCGCTTCGGTTACGCCGTCCGCCGAAACGGCGATGATCCTGACCGATGCGATTGCGCGCGCCGGTCTCGACCGCCTGCCCTTCAGCAAGCATCTGACGCAATGGCGCGATCGCGTCATGTTCCTGCGCAAATCCGAGGGCGATGAATGGCCCGACCTGTCGGACGCGGCCCTGACCGCAAGCGCGCGGGAGTGGCTGGCGCCCCTCCTCGCCGACAAGACGGGATTGAAGGACCTCGGCGCGGACGAACTGTCGAACGCGGTCATGGAACTGCTGCCCTGGCCGATGCGGCGGCGGCTCGATGCGGAAGCGCCGACGCATTTCGAGGCGCCGACCGGCACGAATGTGCCGATCGATTACGAAGCCGAGGCCGGACCGACGATTGCCATCCGCGTGCAGGAATTGTTCGGCCTGAGCCGCCACCCGGCCATCGCCGGCGGGCGCGTCCCGCTGGTGATCGAACTGCTGTCGCCCGCGCACCGTCCGGTGCAGGTGACGAAGGACCTGCCCGGCTTCTGGGCCGGCAGCTATGCCGCGGTGAAATCGGAGATGCGCGGCCGCTATCCGAGGCATCCCTGGCCGGACGATCCGGCCAACGCCATTCCGACGCGCCGGACCAAGCGCGCCGGGACCTGAGCCCGGGGGGCGGGGGATCGATCGAATTCGAACGATCCCGTTCGCACACCCCTCACCGTCCGCCGCGCAATACCGGCGGCACCGCCCGTCCGTTAGCGCGAAATTGGCACACGCATGGTCTGCTCGCTCCATCAACGCGAGACCGCGGACCGCAAGCATGCGCTCGATCATCATCTTCGCAGGACTGGCACTGGGCGCGGCCGGGCTGGTCGGCGGATGGCTCGACCGCGACACCACCGCGCCAAAGAAGCGGCCGGAGACCACCGCCGTTGCCACACCCTCCCCGGCCGCAGGCCCGCGCACCGTCAGCATCGGACGCGACCATCGCGGGCACTTCCAGGCGCACGGCCGCGTCGATGGGCGGCAGGTGTCGTTCATGGTCGATACCGGCGCGTCGATCATCGCGCTCACCGAGAAGGACGCCGACCGTCTCGGTGTCCGGCCGCCACGCAGCGCCTTCACCGCCGCCATCCAGACGGCGAACGGGGTAGTGCGCGCCGCCCCGGTGACGCTGAACTCGGTCGACGTCGGCGGCCTTGTGGTGCGCGACGTCAAGGCTGCTGTGGTTTCCGGGCGCGGACTGACCGAAAATCTGCTGGGCCTGTCGTATCTGACCCGCCTCAAGCGCTTCGAATATGCCAACAACCGGCTGGTGCTGGAGAACTGACGGAAGTAACCGGCGTTCTTCTCGCTTCCATCGAAGCCGGCACCTGCCTCTCCCCCTTCCGGGGTAGCGCCAATAACAAGCGGACGACCATGCGGCGCGCCCTGTAATGACCATAATGGGCAACCATTTCGTCACCTGCCGCGTTTAGGCTATCGCTCCCGCCGTCTCCGACCGCCCTTCCGAGGACACGCATGTTTCCGAAGCCCCAGGCGCAGCTCGCGCCCAATACCTATGCCTATGAATCGCAGCCGATGGTGAAGCCCACCGGCTTTCGCGAGTACGACGCGCGCTGGCTGCTCGGTAAGGAAATCAACCTGATGGGCATCCAGTGGCTCGGCATGGGGATCGGCACGCTGGTGCACGAGATGGGCGTCAAGCCCGACATCGTGACCGGCCACGATTTCCGCGGCTATTCCGCCTCGGTGAAGATGGCGCTGACCTCCGGCATGATGGCGGCGGGCATGCGGGTCCGCGACATCGGGCTCGCGCTGTCGCCGATGGCCTATTTTGCGCAATTCGACCTCGACGTGCCGTGCGTCGCCATGGTCACCGCCTCGCATAACGACAATGGCTGGACCGGCGTGAAGATGGGCGCCAATCGCCCGCTGACCTTCGGTCCCGACGAGATGGGCCGCCTGAAGGAGATCGTCCTCAATGCCGCGTTCAAGACGCGCGACGGCGGTTCGTACCAGTTCATCGACGATTTCCCGGCGCGTTACATCGCCGACCTCACGAATCGGCCGAAGCTGAAGCGGAAGCTGCGGGTGGTCGCGGCCTGCGGCAATGGCACCGCCGGCGCCTTCGCGCCGGAGGTGCTGGAGAAGATCGGCTGCGAGGTGATCCCGCTCGATTGCGACCTCGACTACACCTTCCCGAAGTACAATCCAAATCCTGAAGACATGAAGATGCTGCACGCGATGCGCGATGCGGTGATCAATGCCGGCGCCGATGTCGCGTTCGGCTTCGACGGTGACGGCGACCGTTGCGGCGTGGTCGACGACGAGGGTGACGAGATTTTCGCCGACAAGATCGGCGTGATGCTCGCGCGTGACATGTCGGCGCTGCATCCCGGATCGACGTTCGTGGTCGACGTGAAATCGACCGGATTGTTCGCCACCGATCCGGTGCTGATCAAGAACGGGATCAAGGCCGATTACTGGAAGACCGGCCATTCCTACATGAAGCGTCGCGTGAACGAATCCGGCGCGCTGGTCGGGTTCGAGAAGTCGGGCCACTTCTTCTTCAACAAGCCGTTCGGCCGCGGCTATGACGACGGTCTCGTTTCCGCGATTGCGATCTGCGACATGCTGGACCGCAATCCCGACAAGAGCATGAGCGATCTCAAGAACGCCCTGCCGAAGACCTGGTCGTCGCCGACCATGTCGCCGCATTGCGACGACGAGAAGAAATACGGCATCGTCGATGCAGTGGTGAAGCATTTCGAGAAGGCGAAGGCGGAGGGCGGCACCGTCGCCGGCCAGCCGATCCGCGATCTCGTCACCGTCAACGGCGTGCGCGTCACCGTCGAGGACGGCACCTGGGGACTCGTGCGCGCCTCATCCAACAAGCCGGAGCTGGTCGTGGTGGTCGAGAGCCCTGCGTCCGAGGCCCGGATGCGCGAGATGTTCAAGGCGGTGGACAGCGTGCTGCGCACGCATCCGGAAGTCGGCGAATATAATCAGACGATTTGATCTTCACCCTCCCCTGGAGGGGGAGGGTCGCTTACTGAGCGATAGCGAAAGTAAGCGGGGTGGGGTGACACTTTGAGATCACCCCACCCCGTGTCGCATCTCACATGCGTTCGATGCTCTCCGACCCTCCCCCTCCAGGGGAGGGTAACCGGTCGCGCCGTCCCCGATCAGATCACGCCCAGCGCCCGCATCGCTTCCGCCACGCGGATGAATCCGGCGATGTTTGCGCCCAGCACGTAATTGCCCGGCGCGCCGTATTCCTCCGCGGTCTGCGCGCAGCGATCATGGATGCCGTGCATGATGGCGGCGAGCTTTTCCTCGGTCTCCTCGAAGCTCCAGGAATCGCGGGATGCATTCTGCTGCATCTCCAGCGCGCTGGTCGCGACGCCGCCGGCATTCGCGGCCTTGCCGGGAGCGAAGAGGATGTTGGCTTCCATGAACAACCGGACCGCCTCTGGCGTGCACGGCATGTTCGCGCCTTCGCCGACCGCACGCACGCCGTTCTTGATCAGGTTGCGGGCATCCTGACCATTCATCTCGTTCTGGGTCGCCGAGGGCATCGCGATATCCGCAGGCACCTCCCAGACGCGCCCGCCCGGAACGTATGTCGCGCCGTTGCCCCGCGCCTTCGCGTAGTCGACGATGCGGCCACGGCGGCGTTCCTTGATCTCCTTGAGCAGGGCAAGGTCGATGCCCTTCTCATCCACGACATAGCCATCGGAATCGGAGCAGGCCACGACCCGCCCGCCGAGCTGCTGCACCTTCTCGATGGTGTAGATCGCGACATTGCCGCTGCCCGACACAATCACCTTGCGCCCGTCGAAGCTCTCGCCGCGCCGCTGCAGCATGCGCTCGACGAAATAGGTGTTGCCATAGCCGGTGGCTTCGGTCCGCACGCGCGATCCGCCCCAGGTCAGGCCCTTGCCGGTCAGCACGCCGGACTCGTAGCGGTTGGACATCCGCTTGTACTGACCGAACATGTAACCGATCTCGCGCTGGCCGACGCCGATGTCGCCCGCCGGCACGTCGGTATATTCGCCCAGATAGCGCCCGAGCTCGGTCATGAAGGACTGGCAGAAGCGCATGATCTCGGCTTCCGACCGTCCTTTCGGATCGAAATCCGAGCCGCCCTTGGCGCCGCCGATCGGCAGGCCGGTCAAGGCATTCTTGAAGGTCTGCTCGAACCCCAGAAACTTGATGGTGCCGAGCATCACACTCGGATGGAAGCGCAGTCCGCCCTTGAACGGGCCGAGCGCCGAATTGAACTGGACGCGGAAGCCGCGGTTGATCTGCACCGCCCCGCTGTCGTCGACCCAGGGCACGCGGAAGATGATCTGCCGCTCGGGCTCGCAGAGACGCTCGATCAGCGCGCCATCGGCATAATGCGGATGCTTGGCCACGACGGCACCGAGGCTGTCGAGCACTTCGCGCACCGCCTGATGGAATTCGCCTTCGCCCGGATTGCGGCGAAGGACCTCGGCAAAGATCGGCTCAAGTTTCTCGTCCAGCACTGCTCAGTCCCCGAT
>JAEWHY010000320.1 GCA_023387555.1 Pseudomonadota bacterium | reverse complement strand
CCAACCTCGATCTTGGAGGCGGCGATCACGGCCTGGGTCCGGCTCTCGACGCCGAGCTTCTGCAGGATCGCCGAGACATGCGCCTTCACGGTCGCTTCCGACACCGAAAGCTCATAGGCGATCTGCTTGTTGAGCAGTCCCTCGGACAGCATCATCAGCACCCGCACCTGCTGCGGCGTCAGGGTCGCAAGCCGTGACAACAGGGCGGCGGTTTCAGCATCGGTGCCGGCATCGAGGTCGACGTCCGGCGGAGTCCAGACCCCGCCCTTGAGCACCGCGGCAATGGCGTGGCGCATGCCCTCGGTATCCAGCGTCTTCGGAATGAAGCCGGACGCGCCGAAATCCATGCAGCGGCGAATTACCGCAGGGTCGTCATTGCCCGACACCACCACGACAGGTACGCCGGGATATTGCGCGCGAAGATACATCAGCCCGGAAAAGCCGCGCACGCCCGGCATCGACAGATCGAGCAGGATCAGATCGACATCGGCGCCGTCATCCAGAAGCTTGGAAACCTCGTCAAAGGAACCGGCCTCGGAAAATTCCACGCGCGCAAACAGTCCGCTCACGGCCTCCCGAAGGGCCCCGCGAAACAGCGGATGGTCGTCTGCAATGACCAGCCGGTAGAGCGTGGTTTCCGTCACTCTGGCGTCGTTCCCTTCCGTGGTGCTCCGCGGCCAGCGGCGCACCATGTGACGACTTTACAACATTTTCGCCGGAGTCGAGATATTTGGCACACGCCCGTTCAGCGTGCGCCGATGCATTGCAATATGAGTTGCCGGCGGTGCGGCCGCGTCCGGTGCTCGACAAGATAAATGCCTTGCCAAGTGCCCAGTTGCAGCCGGCCGTGCAGCAGTGGGATCTGCAGCGAAACGCCGGTCAGCATGGTGCGGACATGGGCCGGCATGTCGTCCGGGCCTTCGGCATCGTGGATCCAGCCGAAATCCCGCGGCGCAAGGTGACGCAACGCCGTGACGAGATCGCGCAGCACGTCGGGGTCGGCATTTTCCTGAATCGTCAGCGACGCAGAGGTGTGACGCAGGAACAGCGTGACAAGCCCGGACTGTGCGCCCGCCCGGGAGACGAAATCACGGACGTCGGAAGTAATATCGAGAAAGCCCTCGCCCGGCGTGTCGATCGTCAGTTCCGCGCTGGCGATCAGGTCGGGTGCGACGCGGGTGATGGTGGAGAGTGTCCGTCTCACGACATAGTCCCCGCGCCCGGATCGGCATTCCTCCCGCTTGATCGACGGGCGATTCGTCAGATCGGGGTCATTTCCTTCTGCCAGCGCTGCACCATCTCGACCAGCCGCTTCCACAGCCGCTCCATCACCGCGACGGCGCGGTCGAGTTCGGCATCGCTCGGCAGCCTCAGGGCCGGCTTGTCGGCGGGGGCGGGCGCCTGCGCGGACGGAGCGCCGGGCGGGGTGATGCCGCGGGCCAGCATTTCCTTCTTCAGAGCTGCATTATCCTTCTGCAGCCGAGCGATCTCCTCCTCGAGCGCGGTGCGCTCGTCGGGGACCGGGTGACAGGACCATCCCATGTCGCGGCGGTTGCAGAGCGAGACCTGCCCGGTGCGCTGGTCGAGCCGCAGATAGCCGTCCTCGACACGGTTGAGCGAATAGCGGCCGCCCTCGCTGTCCGGCGCGTCAGTCTGCCCGGAAGCGGCCATCGGCAGGGTAGCGAACAGAAGCGCGAGCGGCAGGGCGGCGAGGCGCGGCATCGGGTTTGTCTCCAATCGCGGACGGTTGGCTTCTGGCACTGCGCCCGGTTGCGTCGAAAGTCGTGGGCCCAGACCGTGAGGCGTGGTGTCGCCGTCTCCTAAGACGATGATATCGCTTGGATATCCAACCATTGCGCGGTGCACAGCGTTCCTTGACTCGCCTTGACCCCATCAGTATGGTCCGCGCGGTTTTGACGGGGGCAAGGACCGTTTGATCGTCTTTTCCTGACGCGAGTGTCGAAAGCATGGCTGGTGACTCGCGCGATAGGGACAAGGACACGGCGGACCGGATTTCCGAAGAAACCGCTCTCTCCGCGAGGCTCAAAGGTCTCGGCGCGAAGCTCGGCCAGACCGGGCAACCGAAGCCGGCCGAAAACGACTCCGGTAAATTCGTGTCCGATCCGCAGGCGATGGCGAAAGGTTTTCGTCTCTCCGCGGAACTGGTTGCGGGTGTAATCGTGGGTGCCGTCATCGGCTGGTTGCTCGATCGGCTGCTCGGGATTACGCCGTGGGGAATGATCGTTTTCGTGCTGCTCGGGTTTGCAGCGGGTGTGTTGAATGTGATGCGGGCGGCCGGTGTGGTTCGTCCGAGCAAGCTTCCCGGCGGCGACGCTGATTAACCTTGGGGCCCTCGGGCTTCTTCTGGAACGTCAAGACTGCAGGCCATGGCCGATCCGATCTCGCAATTCGAAATCAAGAAGCTCGTCACGCTCGGGCATATCGGCGGTCACGAGATCGCCTTTACAAACTCGGCGCTCTACATGTTTCTCGCGGTGGCGGGCACCGCGCTGCTGATGATCGGCGCGACGCGCCGCCGTGAAATCGTGCCGGGCCGGGCCCAGTCGATCGCGGAACTCAGCTACGAATTCGTCGCCGACACCTTGCGAAGCTCTGCCGGCAAGGAAGGCATGAAGTTCTTCCCGCTGGTGTTCACGCTGTTCACCTTCGTGCTGTTTGCGAACCTGATCGGGATGATCCCCGGCACGTTCACCTCGACCAGCCACATCGTCATTACCGCCGCGTTGGCGATGATCGTGTTCCTGACCGTGCTGATCTACGGGTTCTACAAGAACGGCACCAAGTTCCTGAAGCTGTTCGTGCCGAGCGGGATTCCGATCTACATCCTGCCGCTCATCGTCGTGATCGAACTGATCTCCTTCCTGTCGCGGCCGATTTCGCACAGCGTCCGTCTGTTCGCGAACGTGTTCGCCGGTCACATCACCCTGAAGGTTTTCGCAAGCTTCGTGCCGATGCTGGCCGGCCTCGGCGTGATCGGCTGGTTCGGCGCGGTGCTGCCGCTTGGCATGACCGTGGCGCTGACCGCGCTGGAATTCCTCGTCGCGTTTCTGCAGGCCTATGTGTTCACCATCCTGACCTGCATTTATCTCAACGACGCCCTTCACCCGGGCCACTAGGCCCGCAAGACATCAAGCCTATCCATCCATCCAAAGGAGAAAGTTCATGGATCCCGTTGCAGCGAAGTACATTGGCGCTGGTATCGCGTGCCTCGGCATGGGCCTTGCCGGTGTCGGCGTCGGTAACATCTTCGCAAACTTCCTGGGTTCGGCGCTGCGCAATCCGTCGGCCGCTCAGGGCCAGTTCGGCAACCTGATCTTCGGCTTCGCCGTGACCGAAGCGCTCGGCATCTTCTCGCTGCTGATCGCGCTGCTGCTGTTGTTCGCCGTCTGATCGAGGTCAGGGGGGCAATGCGCTTCGCGCAGGTTTCCGGATAGAGTGAGATGATCACGTTAGCGACCACACAGGCGCCGGGCGGCGCGAAACCACCGTTTCCGCCTTTCGACTCGGATACTTTCGCCTCCCAGTTGCTCTGGTTCGCGATCGCCTTCGGACTTCTCTATATCCTGATGTCTCGGGTTGCATTGCCCCGTGTCGGCGAAATCGTCGACCAGCGCGCGGGCAGGATCGCCGGCGATCTCGCCACCGCGCAGAAGACCAAGGACGAGACCGACACGGCGATTGCGGACTATGAGAAGAAGCTCGCCGACGCGCGCACCAGCGCGCAGACGATTGCCGCGCAGACGCGCGACAATCTGATGGCGGAAGCGGACGAGCGGCGGAAATCGGTCGAGGGCAAGCTCAACGAGCGCCTGCATGACGCCGAGAAAACCATCGCCAAGACCAAGGATGCGGCGATGGCGAATGTGAAGAGCATCGCGACCGACGCCGCGTCAGCGATCGTCGAACGTCTGATCGGCAACAAGCCCGATCAGAAGGCGGTGGGCGACGCCGTCGAAAAGTCGATGAAGGGCTGAGCCATGGCAATGATCATGACCCCCGAGCTCTGGGTCGCCGTCGCTTTCGTGATGTTCTTCGTGCTCCTGGCCTATCTGGGAGTGCACAAGTCCGTCGTCGCCACGATCGACAAGCGTAGCGCTCGCATCCAGTCCGAACTCGACGAGGCCGCGCGCCTCAAGAGCGAGGCGCTGGCGCTGCTGGCGGAATACAAGAAGAAGACCGCGAACGCCGAACAGGAAGCCGCGGCGATCATCGAAGCCGCCAAGGACGACGCCGAGCGGCTCGCGGCCGAAGCGCATGCGAAGCTCGAAGATTTCGTGACCCGTCGCACCAAGATGGCCGAAACCAAGATCGCCCAGGCCGAAGCCCAGGCGCTCGCGGAAGTGCGCAGCATTGCTGCGGACGTCGCCGCCGGCGCTGCGGAGAAGGTGCTTGCGCTGACCGCAAAGGGCGCCGTTGCCGAGCAACTGATTGCACGCGGCATCGACGACGTAAAAAAGAAGCTGAATTGACGTCCGCTTCGATTGCGGACGCCGCTATCCTGAAAAGCCAGTTATCCACAACCCGCCGGGCGGCCTTGCCGCGTGGCGGGTTGTTCATTGTGGGCAAGACGCCGCCGCGGCGATCCGCCCCTATCGCATCGCGACTGGCTTGTCCCCATACTTCGGTCACGCGAATCAGTCGTCAGGGCGGCGAAGCGATGACCGCGCGGTTCTGCATCCCATGATCATATTCGACTGCAACGGCGTGCTGGTCGATTCCGAGCCGATTGCGGCTGCCGTTGCGGCGGAGGCCTTCCAGCGCGCCGGCATCAACCTGACCCCGGATATGGTCGCGCGCTATTTCACCGGACGCAGGCCGGCGGACATGTTCGCTGCCGTCGAAAAGGCGGCCGGCGTGACCCTGCCGCCGAAGTTTGCAGCCATGGTGGCCTCTGCCACGCTGGTCCGGTTGAACCAGGAGGTACGGGCGATCCCGCATGTCGAGCATGCGCTGAGCTGGCTGCGCGGCCCGAAAGCCGTGGCATCGTCATCGAGCCTTGATCGGGTGCGCATCAGTCTCGGCAGCACCGAACTGGTCCGCTTTTTCGGCAGACATCTCTACTCGGCCCTCGATGTCCCCGAAGGCAAGCCCGCGGCCGACCTGTTCCTGCATGTCGCGAGCCGGAGCGGCGTTCGTCCGCAGGACTGCATTGTCGTCGAGGATTCGGCGGCCGGTGTCACGGCAGCGGTCGCGGCCGGCATGGCGGCGATCGGCTTTGTCGGCGGCAGTCATGCCGCGGAGGATCTGCCGATGCAGCTCAAGGAGGCCGGTGCGGCCGCGGTGATCGCCGACATGCGTGCGCTCAAGGCCGAAGTCTCGCGCTTGCGCGGCTTTTGAGATTGCGCGGCTTTTGAGTTGCGCACCTCTGAAGAGGTGCGTGGTGATCGGCTTCCCTGGGTGAGGGAAGCCCGACGAATCAGCCCTATTGCTTCTTGGCCGGCCGTTTCTTTGCTGGCTGGCGCTCCTGCGCCGAGCCGAGCGGATCGTATCCGACATAGATCACATAGCGGTCGAACACCGCCGGCGAGGGCATCGGCACCGACATCGCTTCTTCGATATGGGTGAAGGACACGCTCGGCTGATCCTCGCCGATATTGACCGGCACGCGATACAGCTTGGAATAGACGGTCTTCGGCTCCGGGCCTTCTTCGACCAGCGCGTAGCGCACCGGGATCTCGATGGTGCCTGGCGTCCCGGCGGGACCCAGGACCACACGGCCCTGCAGGCCGACCTTGATATTGAGATTGCCGGCGACGTTCTGGCATTCGCGCGCCATCTGCGCGACCGAAACCTGGTAGCGCAACTGCATCGCCGACGGGTCGCGCGAATTGGTGTTGATGGTGATCGTGCCGGCGCCACGGCGGACGTCGACATTCGGGCAGGTGTCGAGATTGGTTGTGCCCGCGGTTGCGGCCGGTGCGGGTGCGGTCTGCGTGCCGCTCGCCATGGCGACGTTGAAGCGTTCGCCGAATGAGGAGCCATCGCCGCCGGTGGACGTCGAGCAGCCGGCGATGGCGAGGGCCAACGACACGACCGGCACAATTTCGAAGATGCGGCGACGAGCATGGCCGCCTGTGACGCAAGACATAATCCGTATTAGCCCGGCTGCTACGGCCGCCCGTGGGTGGGCACCCGAAAAACTCCCCCAAAGTCCCGACGTCTTATAGCAAGGGAACCGTGGCCAGCCCAAGGCGTCGAGCGCCGCACCGGGGCCCCGTGGTTAATCGTCGCGGAGCCGGGCATAGAGCAGGTGGTCCTGCCATGCCCCGTTGATGCACAGATATTTCCGGGCGTAGCCCTCGCGGTGAAAGCCGGTGCGCTCGAGCAACCGGATCGAGGGCTGATTCGTCGGAATGCAGGCCGCCTCGATGCGGTGCAGCCGCAGCACGTTGAAAGCGAACGGGACGAGCGCCGAGACGCCGCGCGTCATGTAACCCTGCGCGGCGAATGGCGCGCCGACCCAATAGCCCATGCTGCAGGCCTGCGCGACGCCACGGCGAATATTGGTCAGGGTGATTCCGCCGAGCAGGGCGCTGTCGTCCTTGCGAAACAGCAGGAAGGCGTAGGCGAGGTCGCTGCGCATATCCTCGGCGTAGCGCCGCAACCGGCGGCGGAACGCGGAGCGGGTGAGATCGTCCTCCGGCCAGGTCGGCTCCCACGGCACCAGAAAGTCGCGGCTGCGCTCCCTCAGTTCAGCCCAGTCGTTGAAGTCCGACATCTGCGGCGCACGCAGCAATACGCCGTCGCCCTGCACGACCGGATTCGTTTCGCTGAGTGGTATGGGACGGAAGAAGGCCATGATGGTGTACGCGCAATGTTGCGGCCGCAATCCTCTACGCTTCGGCCCTGCCAGACGGCGTATGCAGGTGCCCGGCAGCCGGCCTCCCCCGAATCGGAGAGGCCAGGGGAAAAGCAGGCTACGCCGCCGCGCGCGCGAATTGCTCCACGATTTCGGCGGCGCGTTCGGTCCCGCGGCCCGGTCCCAATCCTGCAATGGCGAGCCGGCCGCGTGCAAGCAATGCGAGCCCGGCGGCCTGCGTGCTCTCGACCGTGACGGCCTCGATCTTGGCGATGATCTCGGACAGCGGCAGCGGCCGGCCGTGGACCATGATCTGGCGTGCGATCTGCTCGGCGCGGGCGCTCGAGCTTTCCAGCGCCATCAGGAGACTGGCCTTCATCTGCGCCTTGGCGCGGGCCACTTCCTCTTCCGAGATCGAGGCGACGGCCCGCTCGAGCTGATCGACCACGACCTGCACCAGTTCCGGCGCGTCATTGTCGTCGGTGCCGGCGTAGATCCCGAAGAAGCCGGTGTCGGAATAGGCCATGTGGAAGGCGGAGATCGAGTAGCACAGCCCGCGGATTTCCCGCACCTCCTGGAACAGCCGCGAGGACATGCCGCCGCCGAGGATGTTGGTGAAGACCTGGAGGCTGAACAACTGCGGGTGCCTTTGCGGCAGCCCTTCCATCGCGAGCGCCAGATGCGCCTGCTCGAGGTCCTGCCGCTCGATATAGGTGCCGCCGACAAAGCGCGCCGGCTCGCGGGTGTGGCGATCCGCGCCGTCGAAGCCGGCGAACAGCCGCTCGGCCTCCTCGACGATCATGCGATGGTCGACCGAACCCGAGGCGGCAACCACCATGTCGGGGCCGCGATAATTGCGGGCCAGATACTGGCGCAGCCGGCTCGCATTGATCGAGCGCACGCTCTCGCGGGTGCCGAGCACCGGCCGGCCGACTGCCTGTTCGGGGAAGGCGCAGCGCTGCAGATGATCGAACACGATGTCATCCGGGGTGTCTTCGGCGGCGCCGATTTCCTGGATGATGACATTCTGCTCGCGCGACAATTCCTCCGGATCGAACGCCGGGTTGGTCAGGATGTCGGACAGCACGTCGAGCGCCAGCGGCACGTCGGCCTTGAGCACGCGGGCGTAATAGGTCGTGGTCTCGATCGAGGTCGCAGCATTGAGATCGCCGCCGACCGCCTCGATCTGCTCGACGATCTGTCGGGCGGTGCGCAGCTTGGTGCCCTTGAAGGCCATGTGCTCGAGCAGATGCGAGATGCCGTGCTCATCGCCGAGTTCGTCGCGGCTGCCCGCTCCGACCCACACGCCGAGCGAGGCCGATTCGAGATGCGGCATGGCATCCGTCACAACGGTCAGTCCGGACGGCAGACGGGTGACTTCGACGCTCATGCGGCGGCTCCTTCACGCGCGGCCCGCGAGGCCGCCAACACAAAATTCTCGATCTCTTTGGGCTCGGGCGGCAGCACGGTGACGTGCTCGGCCCGCTCGTTGAGGCCCGACAGCCACTCCGGCAGCGGCGGTCGCGCGCCGCAGGCGGCTTCGACCGCATCCGGGAATTTCGCGGCATGCGCGGTGGAGAGGACGACCATCGGCAAGGCCGGGTCGTGCGGCTCCTTCTCGGCGACCGCGAGGCCGACGGCGGTATGCGGATCGACGAAATGTCCGGTCTCGCGCAGCGCGGTGCGCATGACGGCGTCGACTTCGTCCTCGTCGGCGCGGCCTGCGGCAAAGCCCGCGCGAATCGCCGCCAGCGGATCGCTGGCGATCTCGAATCGCTTCGACTGCGCGAAGCTCTTCATCAGCGCGCGCAGCGCCGCACTGTCCCGCCCATAGGCCTCGAACAGCAGGCGCTCGAAATTCGAGGAGACCTGGATGTCCATCGAGGGCGACGAGGTCGCGACCACCTCGCGCGGTTCATAGGCGCCCGTGGTCAGGGTGCGCACCAGGATGTCGTTGACGTTGGTCGCGATCACCAGCCGGTCGACCGGCAGCCCCATGCTGCGCGCGACATGGCCTGCGAAAATGTCGCCGAAGTTGCCGGTCGGCACCGTGAAGGCGACCTTGCGATGTGGCGCGCCGAGCGCGACCGCGGCGGTGAAATAATAGACCGCCTGCGCCACGATCCGCGCCCAGTTGATCGAGTTGACGCCGGCCAGCCGGACGCGGTCGGCGAAGGCGTGGTGATTGAACATCCCCTTCACCAGCGCCTGGCAGTCGTCGAAGGTGCCCTTGATGGCGACCGCATGGATGTTGTCGTCGCCGACCGTGGTCATCATCCGGCGCTGCACGTCGGAGACGCGGCCGTCGGGGAACAGCACGACAAGATCAATGCGATTGCGGCCGCGGAACGCCTCGACCGCGGCGCCGCCGGTATCGCCCGAGGTTGCGACCGCGATGGTGACGCGCTCGCCGCGCTGCTCCAGCGCGTAGTCCATCAGCCGCGCCAGGAACTGCATCGCCAGATCCTTGAAGGCGAGGGTCGGGCCGTGAAACAGCTCGAGCAGGAAGGTGTTCGAATCGACCTGCGACAGCGGCGCCACCGCGGGATGCCGGAACGTGCCATAGGCCTCGCGCGCGATACGCGACAATTCGTGGACGCTGATCTGATCGCCGGCGAACGGCCGAATCACTTCCACCGCGACCTCGGCATAGGGACGGCCGGCGAAGGAGGCGATGGTGTCGGCTGACAGACGCGGCCAGGTTTGCGGCACATAGAGTCCGCCGTCGCGGGCGAGCCCAGCGAGCGTCACATCGATGAAGCCAAGCGCCGGGGCTTCGCCGCGCGTTGATACGTATTGCAATGCCAGTCCTCTAACCCGCCGCCGGCGGTCTTATCCACAGGCGAGGGCATTCCTAAGTCTTTGATTTAGTGGAGAGTTCCACAAGTCTGGAAAGCTGATCCGGCTATTAGACTAGTGGTTCGGAGGCGCTTCCACAAGGAAGGCGGCCGCCGGAAGCGGCGTCATGCTACCGCTCGCGATGATTTAATTAGGTCTTATTGTACCGTTCGCGCAGAGCCCAGGCGAGGAACACCGCCAGCAACGAAACGGCGAGGCCGAACCAGGTGATGGCATACCCGAGATGGTCGTTCTTCAGTTTGACGGTCAGCGGGCCGGGCCGCGGAAGCCCGCCCGGAGGAACCGGCGCCTCCTGATCGATGTAGAAGGGGGCAACCGGACCCCAGCCGCGCGCCTCTGCCATCGCGGCCGGGTCGCGGACGAACCAGATGTCGCCGTTGGAGTCCCGCTGCGAGACGAACCAGCCCGGCGTCTCCGGCCAGCGGATGTAGCCCGTGATGTCCCCCGCCTCCGCGGCGGCCCCGCTCTTGCCGCCGATCGGGACATAGCCGCGATTGATCACGACGGTTTCGCCGGTCGGCAGCTTGGCCGGCGCAAACACGAAATAGCCCGCCTGTTTGACGTCGGGCCGCAGCGCCGATGCGCCGGTATAGAGGTTGACCGGGGTTGCCGTGGCGACCGGAGTGGCGCGCAGCGTGACGCGGCGGAATTCGGAATTGTCGCGGGTCAGCGTCGGCCATTCCGAGGCCGGTGGCAGCGGAATCGGCGGCGCCTTGAGCTGGGTCTCCAGCGTTGCGATCAGCCCTTCCTTCCAGGC
>JAEWHY010000309.1 GCA_023387555.1 Pseudomonadota bacterium | reverse complement strand
ATCCTGAAGTCCGGCGATGTGATCGTGGTCGCGTTCATCCAGGCCGGCTTGCTGGCGCTGGTGACGATCTCGCTGCTGCTCTGGATCGCGCTGCGCCGGATCAAGGATGTGGCTCTGACTGTTGTGCCCCTGCTGCTCGCCGGCGTCATCACGATGGAGCTTTGCGTCCTCATCGACCTGCCGTTGAACTTCGCCAACATCATCGCCTTGCCGCTGCTGCTCGGCATCGGCGTCGCGTTCAAGATCTACTACATCATGGCGTGGCGCGCCGGGCAGACGAACCTGCTGCAGTCCAGCCTGACGCGCGCGGTGATCTTCAGCGCTTTCACCACGGCAACCGCATTCGGCAGCCTCTGGCTGTCGAGCCATCCGGGGACGTCGAGCCTCGGAAAGCTGCTGGCGCTGTCGCTGGTGACGACGATGTGTGCCGCGGTGCTGTTCCAGCCGGCCCTAATGGGCCGGCCCCGGGACGTCGCCGATTCGGGAGCAGACGGTACCGGCAAGAGTTGAGCCGCCCTCGGCAGCGGGCGGCGGTGCCTTGGCCTTGCCCTTCGCGGGCTTGGCCGGGGCCCCGGTGATCGGCGCCGGGAAGCCGGGCGCAGCGCCGCTGGCATCGGCGGAGCGTGCCCAGGTTTCGCCACCGCAGAACAACCCGCCCATCACGCACCCCCTCACCTTGAGGGCGTTGTCGGACTGAAGCTCGACGCTCGCCTTGTACATTTTGCCGTTCTGGGCGTTGTAGATCTGGCCGGCCCATTTGTCGGCGCCGGACGGCTTCATGTTGATCAGAATGGGAATGCCGAGCGTATCGCGGGATCGTTTGGCCGGATCCGGGTTGGCCGTATCCTTTCCACCCGGAATCTTCTCCCAGCCGACCACGCCCCAGAGCGAGCCGTCGCAGATCGCGATTCGGATTTTCGCGGTCCCATCCTCGACCAGCCAGTCACCGGCAGGATCCCCCGCCAGCGCCGGGGAAGAGACCATGACAAGAAGCGCAGTAAACAAAGACAGTCTTTTCATGCTAACCACCTCGACGGCAAACGCGGCGATCCGGGTTGCCTTCGAAACGTCGCAACCCAACCATAGCAGCTTGAATGATGCTCGAACCTAACAACTACAACATTGCGGCCATTTTTGAAGCGCGGGAAGCGGAGCGATTCGAGCTTCACGGCCGCCACTTGAATGAGCAGATGGTCCGGGTGCTCCGGACCATCGGCTACGACGTGGGATTCCGGCGTGGCGTCGGACAATATCTCTACGACCGGACCGACACGCGCTATCTCGATCTCCTCAGCGGCTTCGGGGTGTTCGCGATCGGCCGGAATCACCCTGCCCTGCGGACCGCGCTCGAGAGCGTGCTCGACGCCGAACTGCCGAACCTCGTGCAGATGGATGTCCCCGCCCTCGCCGGCGTACTGGCCGAACGGCTTCTCGCAAAGGCGCCCTATTTCGACAAGGTCTTCTTTGCCAATTCCGGCACCGAGACGGTCGAGGCGGCGATCAAGTTTGCCCGCGCCGCCACCAAGCGCTCCAAGATCCTGTCGTGCGAGCACGCGTTTCACGGCCTGACCTTCGGCTCCCTGTCGCTGAACGGCGACGAAATCTTCAAGAAGGGTTTCGAACCCCTCCTCGGCGACTGTGCGGCGATTCCCTTCAACGACCTGACGGCGCTGGAGACCGCGCTGCGACGGCGCGACGTTGCCGCTTTTATCGTCGAGCCGATCCAGGGCAAGGGCGTTCACCTGCCGGCCCCGGACTATCTGAAGTCGGCGGCCGATCTGTGCCGGCGCTATGGCACACTGTTCATCGCCGACGAGATCCAGTGCGGCCTCGGACGCACCGGCAAGTTCTTTGCGGTCGAGCATTTTGACGTGCAGCCGGACATGATCCTGCTGGCGAAGGCCCTGTCCGGCGGACACGTGCCGGTCGGCGCCCTGCTCACCCGCAAGGATATCTTCGACCGCCTGTTCAACCGGATGGATCGTGCCGTCGTGCACGGCTCGACCTTCGCCAAGAACGATCTGGCGATGGCCGCGGCGATCGCCACCCTCTCCGTCCTCGAATCGGAAAAGCTGGTCGAGAATGCCGCGCGGACCGGCGAGCGTCTCCTGACCTCGTTCCGCGCCATGACGCAGCGCCACGAGATGTTCCGCGAGGTGCGGGGTCTCGGCCTGATGATCGGCGTCGAGTTCGGCGCGCCATCGTCGCTGAAGCTGCGCGCCTCCTGGTCGATGATCGAGGCGGCCAACAAGGGGCTGTTCTGCCAGCTCATCACCATTCCGCTGTTCAAGGAGCACAAGATCCTGACCCAGGTCGCCGGTCACGGCAGTCATACGATCAAGATGCTGCCGCCCTATGTCATCACCGACGAGGACTGCACCTGGATCGAAACCGCCTTCGACAAGGTGATCGCCGAAAGCCATCGCGTCCCCGGCGCGATCTGGTCGCTCGGCAAGACCCTGATCGAGAATGCGATGGCGGCAAAGCGCGCTCAATAGCGCGCTCACCGCGCCGAAGAACAGAAGCGCCTCGCGCGATGTCCGCGTTTCACGACGCGAGTGAATCGCCTCCCGGTTCAGCAGCGCAGTAATCTGCCCCCAGGCTGCGCTGCGCGCGGGACATCGGGGGGAAGCAGCCGATTCAGCTTTCAAACAGCCACGCCGAATCGTTGCCGCGATGCGTTCTCGCATCCGGCGTATGAATAGAGAGGGGCGAACGGTGCGCCGACAGACGCAGGGCCGTTCCTGAATGCTGCCCGGCTCTCACCGTGCAGCAGCCTCTCGGCGCACCGTCCAGCGGCGTTCTCCTTCCGGTACCGGGCCGCGCTTTGCCTCCATGCGCCTGAAGCTGCGCATGGCGTCAGCCAGCTCCTGGCAGGGGTCCGTAGTGACCCCGGGCGGAGCCCCGGCACCGCCCGGGTGCGTGGTTGCGAACCACGCCCGCGGGCGCCGCACCTCGCTTCGCCATCAAGAACGCCTCCGGACGGCGCCCCTCGTTGAGCGAGGTCATGGGACTATAGTCATATTAGGAATATTGTCAAGAGCCGCCGTCGTCCCCGCGAAGGCGGAGACCTATAACCACACTCTGCAATATGGGCCCCCGCTTTCGCGGGGGCGACCGGGTTCAATCAAACACGACTCGACTCTAAGTAGCGATTCCGCCCACCATTCGATTCGCGGGCCTGTGCGGCACCAAGCCCCGTCAGGCTGGGGAACCTGCGCAACCGTCCGCAATCCTGTGGCTGCGGCCCGGTCACCCTCATACGGTGGGCAACCGGAACACCCGCAGACGACGACACAGGCCATCGGCGGCAGTTCTAGACTGCCAATGTTGGGCCGATGCTAGTACATCAATCAAACCGTTGCGATGGCGGTCACCCCTCAAACCCTTGGGTCGAGGCGCGCCTGACCCGGAGGGCCGGCTCATGAAAATGAGGCGATCATTCGGTGTCGTCGTCAGCGTCAAAGTCGATGTTGCTGCGATCTTACTGACGTGAACGGGGGGCTGGGCTTGGCTTCGGTCTTGCCCCGCCTCCCACCTTCATTTCAGAATGCGGCTTTGGGGGCGCGCTCAACAGATCCTTCAGCGCGCGCTGAAATGCCGGTTCTGCAACTGGGCTCACCTTCTTGGCCACGATTTCCTACGTCTGGAAAGCTGAGAACATGACCCCTGACTTGCTTAAAGCAGTCGGGGCCATCGTGATCCAATGGTCATTAATTGACCACGAGATCACTAGGATATGTGAAAACTGGTGGTACAGAGCATTCCCTAACGAGCGCGTCCCCAGGTCTTTTGATCGCAGGCTAGACGGGCTAAAGGTGATCGGTAGCAGACTATTCATGCTAGATGCGGCTGAACACCGCATTTTCCGTTGGTATCTACACCGCCTCGCCCAAGCAGACAGCAAGCGCGACGACATCTCTCACGGCATACCGGTCAAAGCCACGCACCCCTACAAGAAAATAGAATACGACGCGCTCCGTATTCCATTCCCTTCCAGACCCACCCGCTTTCAGAAAATGAGCGTAGACGGCCTATATAAGTTTTACTGGGAACTTGACGCTATGTTCTCTGAGACGGTGCAGGTGGGGTTGGTAATTTCCCATCTGCAGCAAGCCTCATTTTCACATAGATCAATCTGGCACATGCAGCGTGGGTTGCAACCGGTTCGGGGAATGTCCGTTCGTAGTCCCAAGCTTCCACGACTGAAGCCCCCGCCGCCAACATGGCGGGGATAATTTTAGCTTCAATTTACTCAGCGTCGGCCTGTCTTTGCCTCGGTGCCATGAACGATTCTGCTAAGTGCGGTATATAAGTGCGAATATTGTGAAGTCGCACAGTCGTCGCGCTGGCGACCGGAACAATGCGTGGCGACCGGACTGGTGTCACCCCGCCTTCGCGGCATAAGCCTCGAACGCGCTGCGCAGCGCCGGTGGCAGTTCCACCGAGCGGCGCGACGTCAATGACATCATCGCGGTGACGGTGCGCGCGCGCAGGCGCTCGATGCCATCCTTGTGCCCGACGATCACCAGCGTGAGCGAGGAGCGCCCGATCTTCTCGATCAGCAGGGTCAGGTCGAGCTTCTCGCCCATCCGGCTCGGGATCTTGAAATCGGTGTCGACGTGAACGAACGGGAACCCATGCTGATCGTGCAGGATCAGGTCGGCATAATTCACGCCGAGTTCCTCGGTGTACCAGTCCTCGATCAGGCCGTTGAGCATATTGAAGTAATGCGGGAAGTAGACGATGCCCGCGGGGTCGCAGTGCGAAAAGCGGATCTGGACCGTCCGGGTGAAGGCGCCCTGTGGCGGGATGAACGGGGTTTCCTGCATTTTCGATGGTCCCGAAGTGTAAAGGCTGCGCTCCATTACACCGCCATAGCCCGGCCTTCACCGGCGATTTCGTCATGCCTGCATCGCGGACCGGCACGCGCTCGCGCCCCCTCGCTTCAAGCAGGACATGGCCGCTATAATCGACCCGGCGATACCACCCTCGCCGCTTTAGCAAGGCCCGATCCATGGCGCACGACCACGACGATCACGAGCACGATCACGATCACGACCATCATCACGGTCATGGCCACGATCATGACCATGATCACTCCGAGCTGTCGGAGATGCAGTTGCGCGTGCGCGCGCTGGAGACGATCCTGATCGAGAAGGGCTATGTCGAACAGGCCGCGCTCGATGCGATCGTCGAAGCCTATGAGACCAAGATCGGTCCGCGCAACGGCGCGCGTGTCGTCGCCAGCGCCTGGACCGATCCGGCGTTCAGGCAGGCGCTGCTCGATGACGCCACCGCCGCGATCAATACGCTCGGGCACGTCAGCCCGGTCGGCGCGCATCTGGTCGCGGTCGAGAACACGCCGGGCCGGCACAACATGGTCGTCTGCACCTTGTGCTCCTGCTATCCGTGGGAAATGCTCGGCCTGCCGCCGGTCTGGTACAAGTCGGCGCCCTATCGCTCGCTCGCCGTGAAGGAGCCCCGCCGCGTGCTGGCCGATTTCGGCGTTACGCTTCCCGACAGCACCGAGATCCGGGTCTGGGATTCGACCGCGGAAACGCGGTTCCTGGTGATCCCGATGCGTCCGGCCGGGACCGACGGATGGAGCGAGGATCAGCTCGCCGAACTCGTGACCCGCGATTCCATGATCGGCACCGGCCTTGCTATCCCGCCGCATGAGGCCAGGCGATGAGCTGCGTGCACGACTTACGCGTACACGACATGGGCGTACACGACATGGGCGGCCGCGAAGGCTTCGGCCGCGTCGAGCCCGAAGCCAACGAGCCGGTGTTCCACGCGCCGTGGGAAGGGCGCGTGATGGCGATGAGCCGCGCCATGGGCGCCAATGGCGGGCTCAATATCGACATGCAACGGTTCGCACGGGAAAGCCTGCCGGCCGATGTCTATCTGCACGGTTCCTATTACCGGATCTGGCAACTCGGGCTGGAGCGGCTTCTGGTCGAGCGCGGGCTGGTCGGCGCCGACGAACTGGAATCCGGCCATGCCTTGCGGCCCGGTCCGGCGTTGCCGCAGGGACCTTTCACGCGTCAGGACGTGCGCCGGGTGATGACGCGGGGCCGCTTCGACCGGCCGCCGCCCGCCCCTGCCCGCTTCAGGACGGGCGACCGGGTGCGCGCCCGGCCCCTCCAAACGCAAAGCCATACCCGGCTGCCGCGCTACATCCACGGTCATACCGGTACGGTCGAGATCGTCCACGGCTGTCACGTCTTTCCGGATTCCGCAGCGCTCGGACAGGGCGACAATCCGCAATGGCTCTACACCGTGGTGTTCGAGGGCCGCGACCTGTGGGGGCCGGACGCCGACCCGACGGTCACGGTCTCGATCGATGCATTCGAGCCCTATCTGGAGGCGGCGTGAGATGGCGTCGGATCGGACAGCATTCATTGCGGCGGCAGACGCGATCCCGAGCCTTCCGCGCGACGGCGACGGGCCGGTGTTTCGCGAACCATGGGAGGCGCAGGCCTTCGCCATGGCGCTAGCCCTCCACAACAAGGGCGTGTTCACCTGGCCCGAATGGGCGGAGGCGCTCGCCGCCGAAATCCGCCGCGCGCAATCCGCGGGCGATCCCGACACCGGCGACACCTATTATCGCCATTGGCTCGCCGCGCTGGAAAGCCTCGTCGCGCGAAAGGGTGTTACGAGCGATGCCACCCTGCATCGTTATCGCGATGCCTGGGCGCGCGCCTGTCAGCGCACGCCGCACGGCGCACCGATCGAACTGACCGCGGACGATTTCGGTTAAAGCCGCAACGCCGTCCGGTATCTTCTGACGATACCGGAACGGCCCGCGGATGCGGTTACGCAGCCGACAAACGCTCGGCCAGCGACCGGAAGCGCTGCAACTGGTCGGCTTTCAATTCCCGCTTCTCGTCGCGACCGACGAAGATCTTGAACATGATGTTGCCGTCGCGATTGAAGAACAGGATCGACGCCGTATGGCGCCCCATGAACGGACGCTCGAGGAATGCGATTTCCGAACAGCGCTCGTGCCGCAAATGGCCGTGAAATCCGGCCGTGCCCGGAATGTTGTAATAGCCGCGCGACACCTGGCCGGCGGGAATGGCGCCGCCGAATTCCATGATGCCATCGTCGGTATGGATGATGAGCGTCACCTCACCCCATTCCCCCAGATCCGACATGACGTCCACGAAATGCGCGCCATCGGCGAAGCGGCGCAGTTCTTCCGGAAGAGCATGCACCACCCCCTGCGGCGACACGCCCCTTTCCCCGGCGAATTGTTCGACAATGACATCCGGATGCCGAACGAGATGCTCCGCGAGGGAGAGCGAGGATGGCATGGGCTCGCCGCTCACCCCGCACGCGCCTTTGCAATGGTCTGACAGACCTCGAAGCCTTCAAACACCGGATGCCCGATATAGAGCGACGCCGTTGTGGACTCGCCGGCCTTGGCATGCGCCTTGCGGAATTCGTCCGACCTGGTCCAGGCCTCGAAGGTCTCCCGGCTCTGCCAGAGCGTATGCGAGGAATAGAGCGTGTAATCGCCGGCCTCCGGGCCTTTCAGAAGATGGAATTCGACGAAGCCCGGCATCTTGTCGAGATGCGAATCGCGGGACTTCCACACCCGTTCGAATTCAGCCTCCGAGCCCTTCTTCACCTGGAACCGGTTCATCGCGATAAACATCATCGTCACTCTTTCCTTGCTCGCGTTGGCGATCAGCCGCGCTGCTGCGGCTGATCGAAAGTCGAATGCGTCGCTACAGCGCGCTGAAGCGCACGCGCAGCGAACCCTTGTAGACCGTGCCCGGAGGCGGCGCCGCCCACAGCACATCGTTCTGCGAGGAGCCGTCCGTCGCCGACTTCGGGATCGCATAAGGGCGGTAGTATTCGTTCAGCAGGTTGTCGACGGTGAAGCCAAGCGTCACATCCTTCACCGGCTCGTATGTCAGGAACAGGTTCACGAGGTCATACGAGGTGCTGGGCAGATAGTTCGCCGGGACGTGGGTGTTTGCGGCTGCCGAAACCCACGAGCCGCCGATCGTCAGGGTCTTGTCGAGCAGACGCACACCCGCCGTGGTCACAATCTTGTTCGGCTGGATATTGGCAAGCCCTTCCCCGGTGACGTCGTTATAGCCGCGCTGAAGCTGCCCGGTAATGCCGACGAACCACGTTCCCGCGTCATACATCGTCTCGGCTTCGAAGCCCTGAATGTGAGCCTTGTCGATGTTCTCATACTGAAAGAACTGGCTGTAGTTTCCGATCGGCACGAGGATCACCGGCGGCGGGAACGGATTGACGTTCATGTACACCGTGGTCGGCGCCGACGCAGTCAGCTCGATATAGTCCTCGAGGTTGTTCCGGAAGGCACTGAACTTGCCGCGGAACGAATCGCCGGTCGAGAAGATATTGTCGAACTTCAGATTGAGACCGATTTCGCTGTTCTTGCCGACTTCGGGCCGCAGATTGGGATTGGGCAGGAAGCAGAACAGCCCGCCGCCGCCGCCCGGACAATTGAACAGCGCCGGACCGCCGCCGCTCGAATGCGCGCCCGCGACCAGCGTTTCGGTGATCGACGGTGCGCGATATCCTTCGGCATAGCTGACGTAAGGCGTCACGCCCTTGATCGGGGTGATGCCGACCGTGATCTTCGGAGACAGCCGGCTGCCCGATGCCGAGGTATCGCCACTTTCGAGTTGATAGTTGTCATAGCGCGCGGCACTGACGACTTCGAGCCAGTTCGCCCAGGTCGACTTCCATTGTACGAAGGCGCCGGAGACCGTTCGCACCCCGCCCGGCGTCGTGATGTTGGAATTGCCGCTGGTATCCGACGTGGTGACATCGTCCTGGAAGATGTCGCCGCCGAACGTGACGGCGTTCTGCCATTCGCCGAAATTGAAGCGCATGGTGTTGTTGCCGTCGAAGCCGAGCGTATCAAGCACATAGCGGCGCTGGTCGCCGACACATCCCGAGATGTCGTTTCCGGGCGTCGTGCAGACACCCGCCTGCGCGGTATTGCTCAGGTGAGCGATCTTGGTCTGGTCGCTGCTCGTCCGGTTCTTGTAGGCGCTGAGGTCCCAGTTGAAGACATTGTCATCGGGGCGATAATATTTCCACCGCACGGTTGCGGTCGTGTTGTGCAGATCGGTCGCATAAACCGACGAGCCCTGGTTCAGCGCGCGTTGCGCGGCGGTGCTGACGTCGCCGCGATTGTACTGCCCGACGTTGAAGAGGTTCTCCTGCAGAATGACGCCAACCTTGACCTCGTGGCCGTCCGCGGGGCGGAATGTCCCCTTGGCGAGACCGGTCGAAATGTGGTTGCCGGTATTGGAGATCAGCTGCCCGTCGCCGTCCTTGTAGTCGCTCTGCATCCGGTGCGTCGCGCCGAACAGGAACTCGGCATCGGGACTACCCCGCACCGCCGTAAAGACCGAGGCCATCCCGCGCCCCGCGTTGGAGCCGAGCATGCCGGCAAAGGCCGTCGCCACGCGCTCGCCTGGCTTGAGAATATCGTCGACATCCTTGGTGCGGAACGACACGACGCCGCCGATCGCACCCGATCCGTAAACATTCGCGGTGGGTCCCCTGATCACCTCGACGCCGCCGATCAGTTCAGGGTCGAGAAAGAACCCGCCATCGGCGTTGTGTCCACTTCGCTGATAGTTTTGCCGCGCACCGTCCACGTTGACGACGACGCGGCCGAAATCCTGCAAGCCGCGAATGTTGATCGAGGTTTCGGGGCTATCGCCGCGCTCCTGAAACGAAACGCCCGGCGTGTTGTAGAAGATATCCGACAGGCGCTTGGGCGAAATCCTGTTGATGTTCTCCAGCGTGATCACGCTGACCGGCGCCAGCACATCGATCGCGGCCTGCTGCGTCTGCACGTTCTCCAGCAAGACCGGCTGTTCCGGCTGCCCGGACGGCACGCCGGGCTGCGGAGACGCAGCGCGCGGCTGACGCCCCATACTCGTGACGGTGATGGTTTCAAGCACCTGCTGTGCAAGCGCTTCGGCCGCCCAAACCGAAGCCAGTCCGAAAATCGAAACGCCAACCAGCAATCGCTGGCGGGCGGCATTGCGTCGCGACATCAAAGCCCCCAAAGCTGTCGTTCTGTTTTGGGCTGGCTGGCGGACGCTGACGCGTGAGCTTGCTGGCGTGACCGGGATGACCGGTTTAACGATGCTGTATTGAACTCGCCCGGACCGGTCAATGCGTACAGGCGCGCGTTATAGCTATTCCAGAGAA
>JAEWHY010000201.1 GCA_023387555.1 Pseudomonadota bacterium | reverse complement strand
CCAACCTGCTGGCGCTGAACGCGGCGGTCGAGGCGGCGCGCGCCGGCGAAGCGGGCCGGGGCTTCGCGGTGGTCGCGTCGGAAGTTCGCAGCCTCGCGCAGCGCTCCTCGCAGGCCGCCAAGGACATCAAGGATCTGATCGTCAATTCGTCGAGCCAGGTCCGCGATGGCGTCGAACTGGTCAACCGCGCTGGCTCGACGCTTCGCGAGATCGTGGATTCCATCAAGAGCGTGGCCGATATCGTGTCCGACATCGCAACCGCCAGCGGCGAACAGGCCGGCGGGATCGAGCAGGTCAATAAGGCGCTGGCCCAGATGGACGAGGCGACGCAGCAGAATTCGGCGATGGTGGAAGAGAATGCCGCCGCCGCCCGGATGCTGGAACAGCAGTCCAATGTCATGGTCGAACGCCTCGGCCGCTTCAAGGTCGCAGGGCAGTCCCGGGTCGCCGCAACCGCCGCGCGAAAGGCGGCGGAACCCGCGCGCGTGGCGGCTGCCCCAAGCAAGCGGCGCCCGGCGACGCGCGGCGGTGCGCGACAGATGCAGACGGCACTCGCCAGCGCCGTGAAGGCGGACGACTGGGAAGAGTTCTGAGCGCCTGACGCCGAAAGCTCCTGCGCCAAAAGCTCCTGCGCGACAATGTGCAGGAGCCCAATGCGTAATAGCGGCTTGCCAACCGTGACCCGTTATGGCCACTTCGCGCGCAACGAAGGCCAATCGGGAGAAACTCGTGCATCGTATCGTAAAAACCGGGCTGGCTTGCGTGCTGTCGTTCGGCATGGCTGCCGGAGCTGCGCAAGCTCAGGACTATCCGACCAAACCGGTCAGGCTGCTGGTTGCATTCGCGCCGGGCGGTCCTGCGGACTCGATCGCGCGCATCGTCGGCCAGAAGCTCAACGAACGCTGGAAGCAGACCATCGTGGTGGAAAACCGCGGCGGCGCCGGCGGCAATATTGCCGCACAGCAGGCGGCCAAGGCCGATCCCGACGGCTATACCATCCTCGTCACGACCTCGGCCTTCGCCGTGAACCAGACCCTGTCGAAGACGCCGGGCTATGCGGCTGGCGACTTCAAGGCGGCGGCGATCGTCGCGAGCACGCCCAATCTGATCATCGGCGCGCCGAACCTGAAGGCCAACAACCTGAAGGAAGCGATCGAGGCGGCCAAGACCGAGAAGATGACCTATGGCACGGCCGGTGCCGGCACGACGCCGCATCTCTCTGCCGAACGCATCTTCAAGCTTGAAGGCAAGGTCGACATCCCGCATGCGCCGTTCACCGGCGCAGGGCCGGCGACGCAGGCCGTGATCGGTTCGCATATTCCGCTCGCGAGCGTCGGCATGTCGGCGGCCGTGCAGAATGTGCTGGCCGGGCAGGTGAAGGGCCTCGCGGTCACCAGCAAGGAACGCGCCAAGGCGCTGCCGGACGTTCCGACCGCGCGCGAACTGGGTCTGGGCGACGCCGATGACACCACCTGGGTGGTGCTGTTCGTGCCGTCGAAGACCCCCGATGCGGTGATCCAGAAGATCAACGACGACGTCAACGCGATGCTGAAAGAGCCTGACACCGAGGCCCAGCTCGAGAAGATCGGCTTCATGGCGGTCGGCGGTTCCGCGAAGGACGCCGAGAGCTATGTTCAGGAAGAGACCCGACGCTGGGGTGACATCATCCGCCGCGTCGGTCTTGAACCCAAGTAACGTGAGACAGGAATACAATGCAGCTTCGCCGCGTCGTCACCGGACACAAGCCAGACGGAAAAGCCACGGTCCTGATCGATGAGATCTCCACCGATCTCGTCAATCCGCGCCAGGGCTGTACGTTCTTCAACGTCTGGTCCACGGCGCTGCCGGCCGACAACGAAGGGTCAGCCGACGGCGCCAAAGAGATCATCGGCACCGCGATGAAGGATCGCGCGGTGTTCCGCGTGATCGAATATTTGCCCGGTGTCGCGCCGCGCAATCATCGCACCAATTCGATCGATTTCGCCGTGGTGCTGTCGGGCGAAATCAAGATGAAGATGGATGATGAGCTCGTGCATCTCAAGGCGGGTGACGTGCTGGTCCAGCGCGGCACCATCCACGACTGGGTCAACGACACCGACAAGCCCTGCGTGATCGCTTTCGTGCTGATCGATGCCAAGCCGGTCGGCGCGCTGGAACCGGTTGGCTGATGTGCGCGCCCCCGCGAAAGCGGGGGCCCATAATCCAGAATGACAGTTGCAGGTCCCCGCGTCTCGCGGGGACCTTTTTTTGCGGCGGTCGCGGAAGTCATCCGCCGATCTTCACATCGGCGTCCTTGATCACCTTCTTCCAGCGCTCGACCTCTTCGCGCAGATATGTCGCGGTCTCGGCGGTCGAGCCACCGACCACTTCGGCCGACAGCTTTTTCAGCCGCTCCTGGATCGTGGGGTCGCGCAGCGCCTCGTTGATGTCGGCATTGATCTTCTCGGTGATCGCCTTCGGCGTTCCGGGCGGCGCGACCACCGCATACCAGGCAACCGATTCGAAGCCGGGCAGGGTCGCCGCCACCGTCGGCACATTTGGTAGCGAGCCCATCGGCCTCGCCGTCGCAACCGCGAGCAGCCGCAGCTTGCCGGCCTGAACCAGCGGCAGCGAGACGCCGAGATTGTCGCACATGAAGTCGACATTGCCGGAGACGAGATCCTGCAGCGCCGGCGCCGTGCCGCGATAGGGCACATGCTGCACCTTCACGCCGGCCATCAATTGCAGCATCTCGGAGGTGAGATGCGATGTCGTGCCGTTGCCTTGCGTGGCCGAAGTGACCTTGCCGGGATTGGCTTTCAGATGCGCGATGAATTCGGGAAGGGTCGCCGCGCTCACCTTGGCCGGATTGACGATCACGCCGTTCGGCACCTGCGCCATCACGATGATGGGCTCGAACTTCGAGGCGTCGAAGTTGAGGCTCTTGTACAGATTCTGGTTGATCACCAGCGGCGGCGGGGGCGCGGACAGTAGCGTGTAGCCGTCGGGCTCGGCGCGATAGGCCTGTTCCGAACCGATATTGCCGGCGGCGCCGGTCGGGTTCTCGATGACGACCGGCTGGCCCCATTTCTTCGAGAGCCAGTCGCCGATCAGACGCGGCACCGCATCCGCAGTGCCGCCGGCCGGGAACGGCACGATGATCTTGACGGCGCGGTTCGGATAATCCTGCGCAGCGGCGGTTCCGGCGGCGGCGATAGCAATGCAGGCGGCAACGCTGGCGCACAGCGCGCGAAGGCTGATCATGAGCGGTCTCCCGAATGCCTGTCGTTGCAGGCTTGCCGCCACACTAGCTTGAAAGCGCCGCGCATCCGAAGCATTTTCGTGTCGCAGGGCAGGGAGAAACGAACATGGCGGCGACGCGTCCGAGCGTAGCGATTGTTGGCGGCGGCATCGGTGGGCTGTTCGCGGCCCATGCGCTGATCGCGCATGGCTTGCAGGCGAGGGTGTATGAACAAGCGCCCGCGCTCGGCGAGATCGGCGCCGGCGTTTTCATCACGCCCAACAGCGTCCGTCAGCTTGAGCGCGTCGGGCTCGGCGCAGCCGTTGCGAAATGGGGCGCGCGGGTGGGCGCGGGCTCGCGCTATTTCCGCGATGACGGATCGACGATCGCGCCGGTGCAGGTCACCGATTCCGCGGGCTGGAATGCGACCTTCGGCATGCATCGCGCCGATCTTGTCGGGCTGCTTGCTGCGGGCCTCCCCGGCGATGTGGTGCATACCGGACATCGTGCGACCGGATTTTCGCAGGACGATGACGTTGCGCGGGTGCGTTTCGAGAACGGCGTAGTGGTGGAAGCCGATGTCGTGATCGGCTGCGACGGCATTCATTCCGAGATGCGCCCGCATGTGTTTCCGCCGTCCGATCCGATCTTTTCCGGCACCGTGGCCTATCGCGGGCTCGTGCCGCATGCGGCGGTGCCGGACTGGCCGACTGACGCGTGGCAGATGTGGCTGGGGCGCGGCCGGCATTTCCTCGTGTTTCCGGTGCGCGCCGGTGAACTGGTCAATTATGTCGGCTTCGTTCCGGCCGACGCGCAGATGAAGGAAAGCTGGACCGCGAAGGGCGATCCCGATGCGCTGCGGGCGGAATTTGCCGGCTGGGACCCGCGCATCGAGAACCTGCTCGAGCAGGTTCAGTCGACATTCAAATGGGCGCTGTACGATCGCGAGCCGCTGCCGACCTGGACCAAGGGGCGGCTGACACTATTGGGCGATGCTGCGCATCCGATGCTGCCGCATCTCGGGCAGGGCGCGAACCAGTCGATCGAGGATGGCATGGCGCTGGCGACCATCCTGTCACGCGCCGACCGTCGCACCGCGCCAGCGGCTCTCGTCGCCTATGAAAAGCTGCGGCGCGAACGCGTCGCCGGCGTGCAGCGCGGCGCGCGGGAGAACGGTCTGCGTTACGACACCATGCTCGGCGATGCGGCGCGGCGGGACGCCGAGATCGTCGCGCATGCCTCGTTCCGCAAGACGATTTACGACCACGATGTCGTGGTTGGGGCCAAGGAGATTGCGGCGGCGCTTTGAACTGTGCTCGTTCTCGCGTTAGCGGAATGGCGGCGCGAGATTCTGGGTCCCCGCTTTCGCGGGGACGAGCGGGTTCATAACCGTAAATGCGCGTGGTTTGCGCGTGCCCTCAGAACTCCACGTCGAGCTCCTCGACCTCGTCCGGCTCCTCTTTCGCAGCCGCGATCCATTCCTGCATCAGCGGCATCGCCATGATCGTCTCGCAATAGCCCGCGCTCGTCTTGTCGAGCTTGACGTCATAGGTGGAAAAGCGCGTGCAGACCGGCGCATACATCGCGTCCGCCATGCTCGGCGTCTTGCCGAACAGGAACGGTCCGCCGTAACTCGTCAGGCATTCGTTCCAGATCGTGACGATGCGATCGATGTCGGCCTGCGCGCCGGCCCAGACCTTGAAGCTGGGATAATGCGCCTTCAGGTTCATCGGCAGCGCCGAGCGCAAGTTCGAGAAGCCGGAATGCATCTCGCCGGAGACTGCGCGGCAATGGGCACGCGCAATGCGCTCCCTGGGCAGGAGCCCGGCATCCGGGTTGAGTTCGTTCAGGTAGCCGCCGATCGCCAGCGTGTCCCAGACCCTGACGCCGTTATGGGTCAGCATTGGAACCAGGAAGGACGGTGACAGCAGCAAAAGTTCCGCCCGCACCGAGGGGTCGTCGCTGTTCACGAGGACCGGCTCGAAATCGATCCCGGCGAACTTGCAGAGCAGCCATCCCCGCAGCGACCACGACCCGTAATTGCGACTGGAGATGGTCAAAGTGGCCTGCGCCATTGCGTTTTTCCCCCGATCCGGCCCGTCCGGCCCGTCCAATGCAACCGGCTGGAAATTATCTCGCAGCGCGGAAAAAAATGCACTAGGCTTTTGATGCAGTGCAACAGGGGCGGCGGGGGCCGCAGGGGGAATGCTTTATCAGGCCTATCAGGCAAGTTCCGATTTCATGCTGCCGGTCCGTACGTTCGCAAGCCTTGCCTTGTCGGCGCACCAGACGCTTCCCCACCTGAACGGCCATAATTTCCGGAACCTGACCGCGGCCTATGAACTGATCGCCCGCGCCCGGCTGACCCATACCCGCCCCGATTACGGCATCGACCGCACGATGGTCGGCAATCGCGAGGTCGAGGTGACCGAAGAGGTCGTGCATGCGACGCCTTTCGGCACGCTGCTCCGGTTCAAGAAGGACATCGATACCGAGCAGCCGCGCGTGCTGCTGGTCGCTCCGCTGTCCGGGCATTTCGCGACGCTGCTGCGCGGCACGGTCCGCACCATGCTGCCGGAACATGACGTCTACATCACCGACTGG
>JAEWHY010000150.1 GCA_023387555.1 Pseudomonadota bacterium | reverse complement strand
CGCCGGGCCCGCTCGAGTTCGTGCGCGGTGTAGGACCAGAGGCGGTTCGAAATCTGCGGATCTTTCGCTGTGGCGGCCAGCAGCGTCGAGCGCCGGACGACCGAAATCGTGCAGGCGCTGACGGCTTCGGCGGACGAGGCGTGATGCGAGCCGAGTTCCATGCCAAAGACATCGCCCGGGAAGTAGAAGGCTTCGATCTGACGGCGGCCGTCCTGTAAAATCCTGTAGACGCGGACCGAGCCGGTCATGACCTTGTAGACATAATCGGCCGGTTCGTTTTCGCCGTAGATTTCGACGTCCTTGGCGAAGGACATCCGCGCGCCCATCAGTTCAAGCGCGCCGAACATGGTCTGAGCCGATTGATCGGACGAACAATCCGAAATAGGAGCGCGGTTCAGAGAGTGTGACGGAACGACAGCCTGGGGGTGCATGGTGGGCTCCTGTAAGCAATCCAAGGATGTCTTACGGGGCACCGGCGCTTCGCAAAATTCGGATATTCCACCTAAGGGCAATCCCGTAGGCGGGTTCGTCGAGTGGCGCTCAGGCTGATGACAGATTATTGTAAAAACTAGAGAATTGGTCCGGGCATGTCGATCCGAAGTCCGCGGAACTGGATAGTCAATGGTATCGCCGCGGCGCTGATTACAAGCGTCATGGTTGCGCGCGTCGCCCTGTTTCCCCAGGCTGACGGCGGATCGGTCTACCTTTTTCTTGTGCCGGTTGTGCTCGTCGTCAGCGCAATGGCCGGACCGCTGGCCGGGGGCCTTGCGACCGGGCTGATTGTGGCGATCGAAGTCTGGCTGTCCGGCGCCGGCCTGTCGCGGGCCGGCGTCGTGAATGCTGCCGCCTTTCTCGCCATCGGGTTTGGCCTTGCCTGGCTTGGCGGCCGTATGCAGCGGGCCTGGCAGGCGGTGGAAGCCACCAATCTCGATCTCGTCGCCCGCGAAGCGCATCTGAAGTCGATCCTGGAGACAATTCCTGACGCGATGATCGTGATCGATCCAAAGGGGGCGATCCAATCCTTCAGCACCGCGGCGGAGCGCCTGTTCGGCTACAAGGCCGCCGATGTGCTCGACCGCAATGTCAGCATGCTGATGCCGTCGCCCTATCGCGAAGGCCATGACGCCTATCTGGCCCGCTATCTTCGCACTGGCGAACGCAAGATCATCGGTGTCGGCCGCGTCGTCGTCGGCGAACGCAAGGACGGGTCGACCTTTCCGATGGAGCTCGCGGTCGGCGAGATGCGGTCGAACGACAAGCTGTTTTTTACCGGCTTCATTCGCGACCTCACCGAGCGGCAGAAGACCGAGGGCCGGTTGCAGGAGTTGCAGGCCGAACTCATCCATATCTCGCGATTGACGGCGATGGGTGAGATGGCCTCCACGCTGGCGCACGAACTCAATCAGCCGCTATCGGCGATCTCGAATTATCTGAAGGGCGCGCGGCGCATCCTTGACGGCAAGGCCGACAACAAGCCGGCGCTTGTGGCGGAGGCCCTGGAGAAAGCCAGTGATCAGTCGCTCCGGGCGGGACAGATCATTTCGCGGCTTCGCAATTTCGTCGCGCGCGGGGAGGCCGAACGCAGGGTCGAAAGCCTGTCGAAGCTGCTCGAAGAGGCGAGCGCTTTGGCGCTCGTCGGCGCCAAGGATCAAGGCGTGAAGGTCCGGTTCGATCTCGATACCGGCAATGATCTGGTGTTCGCCGACAAGGTCCAGGTGCAGCAGGTCGTGCTGAACCTGATCCGCAATGCGATCGAGGCCATGGCGGAAACCCCGACGCGGCAACTTGTCATCTCGTCCGCCCCGGACGGCCAGCGGATGGTGCGGGTCAGCGTCTCGGACACAGGGAGCGGACTGGCGCCTGATATCCTGCCGCAACTGTTTCAGCCCTTCGTGACCACCAAGCAGCACGGGATGGGCGTCGGTCTGTCGATCTCCAAGACCATCATCGAGGCGCATGGCGGGCGCCTCTGGGCCGAGCCCAATCCGGGCGGCGGCACGGCTTTCCATTTGACCCTCAAACTCGCGGGCAGTGAGGACAACATTCGCGATGTCTGAAGCAAACCTCGTTCACATCATCGACGACGATGAGGCGGTCCGGGACTCGCTGTCGTTTCTGCTGAGGGCGTCTGGCTTCAATGCCGTGACCTATCAATCGGCTACGCATTTCCTGCAATCGCTGACGCGGGACATCGAGGGCTGCGTGATCACGGACGTGCGCATGCCGGACATGAGCGGGCTCGACCTGCTCAAGCGTCTGCGCGGTCTGTCGTGCCTCCTTCCCGTGATCGTCATGACCGGACACGGCGACATTCAGCTCGCAGTCGAAGCCATGAAAGCAGGTGCGATCGACTTTCTGGAGAAGCCGTTCAGTGACGACCGGGTTCTTGGAGCAGTGGGTTCCGCCCTTGAGGCACGGCGTGCGGAGAGCGAGCGCACCGGCCGCCGTCACGAGGTCGAGGAGCGGCTGGAGAGCCTGTCCCAGCGCGAGCGCCAGGTGCTGGACGGACTTGTCGCGGGCTCGCCGAACAAGACGATTGCCCACGATCTCGGCATCAGCCCGCGGACCGTCGAAGTCTACCGGGCCAACGTCATGACTAAGATGCAGGCCGGGAGCCTGTCCGAACTCGTGCGCATGGTTTTGCTGGTCCAGGACTCCTGATCGAAGGACGCGCTGGAATTGATCCTGATCAAGGCCGGCCGACGAAAACCGGTCAGTTTTCGGGCGATGATGCAGGATTTGCCGCCGCTAAGACCTTGTCCGCGTTGCAGGATTACGATGCAGGCCGAGCGCTCGGATCTGGCGTCCGGCTACGACACGTTCACCTGCCTGCGTTGTGATCTCGTGTTGTCCTATCGACGCCCGGCACGATCCGCAAAGCCGGCCGAAGGCGACCGGAACGCGCCCTGATCACGGCGGAGCGCGCAGCAAGTAACGTCGTTTCGGGCGGCGTCTGCCTGCACGTTAGCAGCAAAGCGCGGCCGTCCCGAAGCTAGGCCAGAGCTTTTGCGAGATCCGTCGGGCTGTCACCCGCCCAGGCCGCTGCGATCAACGCGCGAACCGCCGTCCTCTCGATGGGGCGCGGATTCCAGTATGGATTTTGTACCGCGAGATCGGCCGCCCGGTCGATCCCGGCCTGTGGCATGCCGAGGGATTTAAGGCTGCGCGGACTGCCGAGGCGAGACGCAAGTTCGACCAGCGCGGACGTACCGTCCCGGCCGCCGAGTGCGCGGGCGACCGCCGCATCGGCATCCGGCGCTGCCTTGGCATTATAGGCCATTGCATAAGGCAGGATGACTGTGTGGGTGTCGGCATGCGGCAGGTCGAAGGCGCCGCCAATGACATGGCAGAGCTTGTGGTGCAGGGCCATGCCGACCGACCCGAGGCAGACGCCGCACAGCCAGGCGCCGTACAGCGCCTCGGAGCGTGCTTCCCGATTGTGCGGATCGGACACGAGGGCCGGGAGCGCGCGTCCCATCGCGGCGATGGCCTGTTCGGCCATCATCGAGATCACCGGGTTGCGATCTTCTGCATAGAGCGCTTCGATGGCGTGCGCGATCCCGTTGGTGCCGGAGGTCACACTCAGACGCTGGGGCAGGGTGAGGGTGAAATCCACATCGTAGATCACGATCTCCGGCAGCACTTTCAGCGTGCGCTGGGTGACTTTGACGCCGTCCTTTGTCTCGCCGATGATCGGTGTGACCTCTGACCCGGCATAGGTGGTCGGCAACGCGATCTGGGTCAGGTCGGTGCGCAGAGCGATCGCCTTACCCAGTCCGGTCGACGAGCCGCCGCCAAATGCGACCGTGCAATCCGCCTCGCAATCGCGTGCCGCGCCGAGTGCCCGCTCCGTGACATCCGCCGGCGTGTGCATCGCGGCACCGGTGAATGTGCCGGCCGCGAGCGGTCCGAGCGTTGCTGCGATCTGATGCAGGGTGTCCGCCTGCTCGGGCGTGCTGAGCAACAGTGCGCGACTGCACCCTGCGCGCTCGATTTCCGCCCTGAGCCGCGAAACCGTCCCGCTTCCGAAAATCACGCGGGACGGAAGTGCATTGTAGACGAAGGACTGCATTGTTTTCGAATCCTGCTGACGGGCTCGCTCTCGATCTGTCGTTCAAGTCGCGCGGGGAGTCAAAACGGGTATCAGGCTCCAGACTACTAACTTGCGTTTCGCGATTGTTTCGCGATGCGAGAATTCAGTTTCCGCGCTCAGGCATCAGCTCCGAAGAGTTCCGACGTCAGCGTAATATTAAGGCGTAAGCGGTACGACACGCTGATGAATCGCCGCTGCAACATCCCAGAATTGCAGGGCGCACGGAGAAGTTGTGAATGACTGCAGCTGCGACGATCAAGACAACCGGCGATCAGAGCCGGGTGCGGGCAGTGGTTGCGGCCTCCATCGGCAATGCGCTCGAGTGGTTCGATTTCGTCATCTACGGCTTCTTTGCCATGACCATGGCGAAGCTGTTTTTTCCCACCGGCAATGAAACTGTATCGCTCCTTCTCGCGCTGGCGACATTCGGCGTGCCGTTTTTCGTGCGTCCGCTCGGCGCAATCGTGATTGGCGCTTATGCCGACCGCCATGGGCGCAAGGCAGCCTTCACTCTGACCATCCTGTTGATGATGTCCGGAACGTTTATCATTGCGGTGGCGCCGACCTATTCCGTCGCCGGGATATTCGCCCCGATGCTGATCCTGTGCGCGCGCCTCGTGCAAGGCTTCTCCGCCGGTGGTGAATTCGGCAGCGCGACCGCTTTCCTGGCCGAACAAAACCCTGAGCGGCGGGGCTTCTACGCCAGCTGGCAATTTGCGAGCCAAGCCTTCACCACGGTTCTGGCTACCTCCATCGGTGTCGGCCTGTCGACGACACTTTCCACGGCCCAGATCGAAAGCTGGGGCTGGCGGATCCCGTTCTTCATTGGGCTGCTGATCGGGCCGGTCGCCTGGTACATCCGGCGCAACGTCGATGAGACCATCGAATTCAAGTCCATGCAGGTGAGCAAGTCGCCGCTGAAGGAGGCGCTCGGGGAAGGCCGCAAGCGGCTGCTGGTCTCGCTTGGAGTTGTCGCGCTCTGCACCGTGTCAATGTACACCGTCGTTCTGTTCATGCCGACTTATGCGACGCGGCAGTTCGGTCTGACGACCTCGGTCGGCTTTGTTGGCGCGATGTTGGTTGGCGTGCTTCAAGTCATGCTCATTCCGCTCTTTGGCGCGCTGTCCGATCGTCACGGACGCTTGCCGATCCTCGCCGTGGCGGCTGCCGCGATGGTGATCCTGTTCTACCCGATGTTCGCCTGGCTGGCCGCAGTGCCGACGCTTCAGACGTTGCTGATCATCCAGGGTGTCTTCGGAATCCTCATGGCCGCCTATATGGGGCCACTGGCTGCTATGATGTCGGAGATGTTTCCGGCGCGGGTGCGGACGACCGGTCTATCCATCAGTTACGCTTTCGGCGTTGCAATCTTCGGCGGTCTCGCGCCGCTGATCAGTACATGGCTGATCCTGGTGACGGGAAGCAAGCTTGCGCCGGCCTTCTACCTCATCCTGGCGGGATTGGTCAGCCTCGTTGCGCTGTTCTTCGCGCGACGTCTTGGCGCCCGGTAGCTGCGTCGCTGGATCGCCGTCAGATGCCGGGGCCGATGTTATCGTTAACCGGAGTTGAAAGCGGAGCCTGCGCAGCCGCTTTTGCTGCTTACGCGATAACGATCTGTTTCCCGAATTTCACGGCTGCAGTGGAGCGCGATCCGGAACGCTGTCTTTACCGCTTTGAAAGGGCGGTTCCTTAACAAACACACCTGACAATGGGGCCGAGATTAAGTGGGGCCCATTGCCCCGGACCGGACAGTGTTCATGAGGCTCGCGGCAGCCATATCCCGCTTCTTCGACCGCCTGAACGGCTCGGTCCCTGATCCGGTATTGCACTTCGAACTCGTGCGCGCGCTTTATGGTGCCACGAGCACGGCGAAGCCGCTGTTCATGGCCACCGCCGCAGCGTCGACGGTCACCGCCGTCGTCTGGATGCTGAGCGGCGATATCGTCTTTGCAATCCTCACCTTGGGTTTTATGCTGATCGGTGTCGCGCGAAGCGCCGCAGCGAGCCTTTACCATCGGGTCCGGCACGATCCGGACGACCTGAACGCGCTGAAGCGGTGGGAGCTGATCGCTTTGCTTGGCGCCTGGGCATTCTCGGCGCTGGTCGGCGTCGTCGGCGCCTATGCCGTCACGGTGCATCCCGGTACCGACGTCGAGATTCTCGTGGGCTGCTGCGTGATCGGCTACATCGCCGGCGTTTCGTCACGCAATGCCAGCCGGCCGCTCATTACCATCGGTCAGGTCAGCTTCACCTGCCTGCCGTTCACGCTGGCGCTGATCCTG
>JAEWHY010000139.1 GCA_023387555.1 Pseudomonadota bacterium | reverse complement strand
GCATCGAACCAGATGATGCGCTTGTCCGTCGGATTGATATGGCCGTGCCATGCCATTGGCGGGGTCAGGATCAGGTCGCCCGCCTTCATGTCGCACCAGCGGCCGTTCACGATGGTCGCTGCACCTTCGGCCTGGGTCGCGAAACGGATCGCGGCGCCCGTGTGCCGATGAGGGCGGGCCTGTTCGCCCGGATCGAGGACGGTAAAGGCCCCGAGCAGCGTCGGAGTGGTCGAAGTCTCTTGACCGAATGCAGGATGCGACATGATCAACGCGCGCCGCTCGATATCTTCTATCGCGACCTCGTCAACGGCGCGATGCAAAAGCTCTTCGGTCCGTGCCCACGGCCAGTGGAACGGGGAATCCTGCGGCATAGGCTGGAACGGTGTAATGCGCTTGTAGCGGTCCCAAAGCGGGTGCAAATGCGCGCCCTCGACTTCGGCGACGAACGCCGGCCGGCTCGCGACCTCTGCCGCTGCTTCTGCCTGTGCCATGATAGTCCTCATCTAATTGGTCTCGGAGGCACGGCGGCGCATCGCGCCGCCGTGCAAGCTCTCGTCAGCCCTTCGGCATCTTCTCTGCGACGTTACCGGAATCGATGATCACGTGCTTAATGAACACGCGGGGGTCGACTTTGCTGCCCTTGAGATACTCATTGAGCACATCGACGCCCATCCGGCCCCATATCACGGGATTGAGTTCAATCGTCATGCCGAGATTGCCCTCCTTCAGCGCGCGCAGCGCCGGCGGAACGCCGTTCATGCCGGTGACGATGGTCTTTCCCTTGCGATTGGCGGCGAGCACAGCCTGGGTCGCCCCAAGGGCGACGTCGTCGTTGGCCGTGTAGACCGCCGCGAGATCCGGATTGGCGACCAGGGCGTCCTCGGTGTTCTTCAGGCCGCGCTCACGGGTCAGCGGGCCGTCGGTCTTGAACACGATCTTGATGTCGGGATACTTCGCCATCACCTCGGTGTAACCCTCGGCCAGATTGCGGAAGGTCGGCGCACCCGAAGGGCCGAGCAGCATCGCGACCTGGCCCTTGCCGCCGATCTTCTTTGCGGTCCATTCGGCGATGTCGCGGCCGATCTGCTTTTCGTCCATCGCAACATGCAGGGTCTGATTGGGCGAGGTCGATCCGCGCGCAACCGATACGATCGGGACCTTGCCGGCCGCGGCCGCGTCATAGGCGGCGTTGACGCCGGTCGCGTCGATCGGCGAGATCAGAATGCCCTTCACGCCGCGTGCGACGAGATCCTGCACACCATTGATCTGCTTGAGCTTGTCCTCATTCGAGGACACCGACACGACGTCCCATCCGAGTTCGCCGGCGCGCGCACGGATGCCGCGCATCATTGCGATGTAGAACGGGTTATCGTCCTGCGGCAACGCCACGCCGACGGTCACCTTGCCCTGCGCCAGGGCGGGACTTGATGGGGCTATGAATATGCTCGCGGCGAAAGCCGCGGCGGCGAAAAGTCCGAATTTTTTCATCTTCGTCTCCGTCAATGTTTGGACCGCAGGCTATCCGCTGCCGCAGCAGCGATGATGACCGCACCGATAGCAACGCGCTGCCAGTACGAGTCGACATTCAGAAGATTGAGGCTATTCCCGAGAATGATCATGATGAAGACACCGATCACGCTCTTGTAAAGGGTGCCTTCGCCGCCGTGCAGCGCCGCGCCGCCGAGGACGACGGCAGCGATCGCAGTCAGCTCGTAGAACTCGCCGGCTGTCGGCTGTCCGGATTGCAGACGCGCCGCGAGCATGACGCCGGCCACGCCGGCGAGCGCTCCGCAGATCACGTAGGTCGATGCGGTGATCCGGGCAACGGGAATGCCGGACAGGTACGCCGCCTCACGGCCGCCGCCGGTGGCATAGATTTGCCGGCCAAAGGGCGTGGCATGCATGACCCAGGACAACAGCACGAGCAGGATGATCGGGACCCAGACCAGCGCGTGGATGCCGAGGATGCGCGTCGACCCGAAGCTAACGAAGCTCGAGGGAAGCCCCTCAGGGCCCTCCACGGGTGCGCCCCCGGTGATGAGGAACACGACACCGCGGAACAACACCATCGTTCCTAGCGTGGTGATGAACGGATTGACCTTGGCGTAAGCAATGATGACGCCGTTCAACAGTCCGACGGACGCGCCGACCAGAATGCCGGCGATCACGCCCGCCGTAATCCCGAGCTCCAGCATCACCATGGCTGCGATGCAGGATGACAGCGCAGCCGTCGAGCCGACGGACAGATCGAAGCCACCACCGATGATGACAAACGTCATGCCCAGGGCGATGACGGCCATGATCGAGGACTGCACGAGGATGTTGTTGAGGTTGATGGGCGACAGAAAGCGGTCTGTCATCAAGGTCGTGAACAGGCACAAGGCGAGCAACGTGATCAGCGGAATCTGACCGAACAGCCGCGCCGAAGCGGATTTAGAAAGAGTCATTGCGCGTGGGTCCCCGCGATCGCTGAACGTAGATACGCCTCGTCCATGTTGCCGTCTTTACAGTCCTTGCGTTCGATCCGGCCCGTTACGGTACGGTCGCGGATCGTGAGTACGCTGTCGCAGATGCGCGCCAATTCCGAAAGGTCGCTCGAGCTTGCGATGACGCCACCGCCGTCGTGCGTGAACTTGCGGATCAGGGCGTGGACCTGCATCTTCGCAGCGATGTCGATGCCGTGGGTCGGCTCGTCGAGCAAAAGCACGGAAACATTGCGTGCGAGCCACTTGGCGATGATGACCTTCTGCTGATTGCCGCCCGAGAGCGACCCGACGGGCAAGTCCGCACGCCGTGGGCGGATGTCGAGCAAATCCATCAGGGAGCTGACCAGCCGGTCGCCCTTGGTGCGATCGATCCAGAACGGGCTGTTGTCGCGTCTGAGGCTTGGAAGCAGGATATTGTCGCGGATCGAGAGTTTCATGACGAGGCCAAGCGCGCGCTCGCCGGGAACGAAACCGATATCCGATCCGATCGCGTCGGACGGCTTCGCAAGGGAAACCGTCTTGCCGTCGGCAGCACGGATTTCGGTCGGGTCTTTCGGATTGCCGAACAGCCGGCGTACGATGCGATCCGAACCACTGCCGAGGAGGCCCGCGAGCCCGACCGTTTCGCCCGCCCGAACCACCATCCGGTCGGGACGCGACGTGGTTTCCTCAACCAGCGTCCGCCCCGGTGTGGCCGCAGCCTCGAGTTGCTCCTGCGCCATCTTCCCGGTCATATCTTCGATCAGGTCGGTGATGGTGAAACTCCCGCGCGGACGTACCGCGACGAGCTTGCCGTCACGCAGGATGGTGCAGCGGTCGGCGAGAGACCGGATTTCCTCCAGGCGATGCGAAATATAGATGATCGCGGTGCCGTTGGCCTTCATCCGTTCGATGACCGCGAACAGGCGTTCGCTTTCGTGATCGTCGAGTGCCGCCGTGGGCTCATCCAGGATGAAGATACGGCACTTCAGCCGCAGTGCCTTGGCGATCGCGACGAGCTGGCGTTCGGCAAAGGAGAGTGACTGAACCGGCCGGTTGAGGTCGGCGGAAAAGTCGAGTTCGTCGAGATAGACTCGCGCCTCCTCACGCATGCGTCTGCGGTCGATTGCCGGAAGGATGCCCAACCGGCGCGTCATCGGCAGCTGACCGAGCGCAATATTTTCTGCAATCGAGAGCGCCGGGACCAGGCGCAATTCCTGCGGGATCGTGATGATCCCGGCTTCGATCGCGCTGCGCGGCGACGTCAACACGCGCGGTTCGCCGGCGATTTCGATGGTGCCGGAATCGGCGCGATGAATGCCGCTCAGGATCTTGATCAGCGTCGACTTTCCGGCGCCGTTCTCACCGACAAGTGCGTGGACTTCGCCGAAGTCGAGCGAGAAATCGACATTGTCGAGTGCGCGGGTCGCGCCGAATTGCTTGGTCAGGGCGGTGACGCGAATGGCCGGTCGTGACATCAGCGCGCCCCCATCCACCGGATAGCCGCCGGCACCCAATGGCCGTCAGGATCCGCGCTGTCATAGCTTGCCTCGAGGTGATCGCAGCCCGGCAGAACGAGGCACTCGACGTCGACACCGGTATCGCGCAGGCGCGTCGCGAAGGCTTCGGCCTGGCGCCGGAGATGCGGGAAGTCGTTTTCACCCCAGGCGATCAAAAACGGCGGCGCATCGTGTCGCATATAGTGAATGGGGGAGGCGGCGTGATCGGCGCCGCTTTCCGCCTTGCCGAGGAAGCGCGGCCGCATCGAGAAGCCGGACTGCGCCCCGAAATCGTAAGAGCCGGATATCGGCAGCGCGCCGCGGATCACATCGCGCGGTAAGCCACGACCGGCTTGCCAGTCGTCACGAAGGGCCGCGAGCGCTGCGAGATGTCCTCCCGCCGAGTGTCCGGTGATGAAAATCCGGTCGGGCCGGCCGCCGTATTCGGCAACCGCGCGGTGAGTCGCCGCCACGGCATCGAGGACGTCGTCAAACCCGGCAGGAAACACATGCTGTGGCGCGAGACGATAGCCCGCCGAGACAAACGTTATGCCGTGCGCGCCGAACGCCGGCGCCATGAACAGCATCCATTCCTTATAGCCATTGGTCCACCCGCCGCCGTGCAGCGCGAGCACGACATCGCCGTTCGGGTTGGCGGAAGGCACGACGGCTATCTGCTGGTATGGGTCCTCGCCATAGGCAATATCGATCGCCTTGATGTCG
>JAEWHY010000047.1 GCA_023387555.1 Pseudomonadota bacterium | reverse complement strand
AAGGAGGGCGGGCTCCTGTATTTCCACCGCAACGCATTGCTCGTCGGCGACTTCGACCAACTCAAGCGCGGCGATGTGGTGCGGTACGTCGAGGAGATTGGCGATACCGGGCCGATCGCGACCAAGGTCCGGCTCAAGGTTGGGCCGAATGGCGACGGGGACTAGGCCCGCTGCCGCACGCTAGCGGAACGCGCTCCAGCGGCTATCGAAATTGTTGGACGACGGCGCCGGCTGGGCGCCGTTCATCAGGCCGTTGGCCTGCCATCCCGACTGTGAGGGTGCGGCTGCAGGACCTTCCGCAGTCTTGACGTTCGATCCGTCGCCGCGCGTCGTCGCGGCGGGCTTCGGCGCAGACGGTGTTTCTGCCGTGTTCTGCGGCGTGGACGAACCGCGCAGACCGACCGTTCGCTCGATTCTCGACCGTACGCTCTCACGCTTCGGAGCGGGCCTGGGTGCCTCGACAGCCGCGACCTGCGCTGGCGCGGGTTCTGGTTGCGGCTTGGTAGAGCCGGTCCGGAAGAAGTTTCCGACCTTCTCGGCAAAGCTCGGTTCGGCCGCGGGACGGACACCGGTCTGGGCCTGCGGCGCGGCGCGGGGCGTCGGCACGCTGGCGGTGCGAATTGGCTCGGCTGCGGCGGCCGGCGACGGGTTGGCAACCTCGTTGCTCCAAGCCGGTGCGCTGGCGGCGACGATGTTGCCGGCGGCATTGCGATCGACGACGAGCTTCACATTGCCGCGCTCGTCCACCACCTCACGCGGCTGCAGCTTGGCGACAAAGGTCGGATGCATGCCGCCGTCGCGGCCGGACCGGACCGGAGCGGCCGGCGTGCCGCGGGAGACCAGCTGGGCGAACTGCAGCTCGTCGTTGCGCTGCTTGCTGTAGACCGCCGAGGCGATTTCCTGGGGCACTTCGTAGTTCGGGCAGGCGGCGCGCGGGCTGAAGTTCACCGGCTGGCCGTTAGGGCCCTGCGCGTTGAATACGTAGCGCTTGCCGCACACATCGACCTTGGGCGGAAGGCGGGTAACCTCGAAATGGTCGTAACCTTCCTTGATCATGCGCCAGAACGGCAGGTGCGGATTGTTGCGATGCTTGGCCATGTTGGCCGGCGTCATACGAAACGGAAACGCCTGCACCTGGAACGACTTCTGTCCGCCGAAGAAGGATTCGCGGCCGAGCGCGAAGATCTCCAGGATCTGCTCGTCGGTCATGGCGTAGCAGCCGCGCGACGAGCAGTCGCCATGCACCATGAGATGCGCGCCGGTCCGGTCATGGGCCCGATCGAATGCGTTCGGATAGCCCATGTTGAAGGCCAGATAGAACTGCGAGTTCGGGTTCATCTGCGCCGGCGTGATGTCATAGAAGCCTTCCGGCGCCTGCCGGTCACCTTCCTTGATCTTCGGGCCGAGATCGCCGGACCATTTGCAGATCGGATAGGTCTTCAGCAGCGCGTATCGGCCGGTGCGATCCTGTTTCCAGACTTCGAGTTCGGACTCGGTCTTGAACACGCGCACCAGGATCGGCGAGCTGACGTCCATGTTCTTGTCGGAGATGTCCGCCAGCAGCTTCGGCGGGATCGGCGCGGTCGCCTTGCCGGCAGCATAGGGCAGGGAGCCGTCGGACTTGCACCCCTGCAGAGCCACGGCTCCGAGGAGCGCCGCCGAAACCAGCAGCGTCCGCAACACGACAGGGCGTATTGTCAAACCCCTAGCCCCCACGATCGGCCTTTCCCCAAGCCAGACACGGAGTGCTAACCCTCCGCCAGACGCCGTGCAAGGGGCCGGACGCCCCCCCTGACCGGTTCACCATATCACGATGAACAGCCGGTAAAATCACGAGAAATACAATGCTTTCAAGGCGGCGGGATTATGGCGAAATCGCGGCGTGGCGGCAGCCCGGTAAGGTTAACGTGCTAACTGCCACGGAAATTTGGCGGGCGGTATCCAGTGCAGGCGTCCGGCTAAAGCTTGCGCCCAATGGCCAGGAACTTGTCCCGGCGCATCTTCCGCACCGTGTTGCGATCGAGATCCTTGAACGAGCCCAGCGCCGCCGCGATCGCGTCGCCAACCGAAGTGACCGCCGCGGTCGGATCGCGGTGCGCGCCACCGGCGGGCTCGGCGATCACCTCATCGACCACGCCGAACCGGATCAGGTCCTGAGCGGTGATCTTCATGTTGGTCGCGGCTTCCTGGGCCTTCGTGGTGTCGTGCCACAGGATCGAGGCTGCGCCTTCAGGCGAGATGACGCTGTAGATGGCGTGCTCCAGCATCAGCACGCGGTTGGCCGTCGCAATCGCGATCGCGCCGCCCGAGCCGCCTTCGCCGAGAATCACCGCGATATTAGGAACGCCGAGATTGAGGCAGGCCTCGGTCGAGCGGGCAATCGCTTCCGCCTGTCCGCGCTCCTCGGCGCCGATGCCGGGATAGGCGCCGGCGGTATCGACCAGCGCCAGCACGGGGATGTCGAATCGGTCTGCCATGTCCATGAGGCGGACCGCCTTGCGATAGCCTTCCGGCCGCGCCATGCCGAAATTGTGCTTCAGGCGGGCCTCGGTGGTGGACCCCTTCTCGTGACCGAGCACACAGATGCTCTCACCGCGGAAGCTTCCGAAGCCGCCAATGATCGCATCGTCGTCGCCGAACTTGCGGTCGCCGGACAGCGGCACGAAATCCTCGATCAGGGCATCGATCACGTCGAGGCAGTGCGGCCGTTGCGGATGGCGCGCGACCTGGGTCTTCTGCCAGGGCGTCAGGTCTTCATAAAGTTCCTTGAGGGTGGCCGCCGCCTTCGCTTCGAGGCGCGAAATCTCCTCGTCGACCTGCACTTCGCCGCCGCCGTCGGCCTGCACGGCTCTGAGTTCCTCGATACGAGCTTCGAGTTCGGCGACCGGTTTTTCGAAATCGAGATAGGAGCGCATCGCGGGCTTATGTTGCGGGCGGTGCGCCCGGGGCCGGGCGCACAT
>JAEWHY010000039.1 GCA_023387555.1 Pseudomonadota bacterium | reverse complement strand
ATCCTCACCGCAATCAACTGCAACCTCATGCCGCCGTCCGATCGAAAAGGGAACTGATGGCCTTGAACAAGGAGTACCGGAACCAACGCAATGGCTGAGAATACACTTTACGACACCGGGTTTCTCGACCGGTTGCAGGCGAGCCTGCGCCGCGCGCTGCCGCGCTGGGGCCTGTCCCCGCAGACGGACCTGCGCCTTCTGACCATTTCGGAGAACGCCACCTATCGCGCCCACGATCCGGCGAGCGACCGCGACGTGATCTTCCGTGTCCACCGGCCCGGCTACCACACCAGGGCCGAGATCGCCTCGGAACTCGCCTGGGTGGAAGCGCTCGGCCGCGAAGGCGTCGTCGCCACGCTGACCGCGATCCCGCAGACCGACGGCGAACTGATCGCCGATCTCGACGACGAGGGCACCGTTCGCCATGCCGTGGCCTTCGGGCTGCTTTCCGGCAAGGAGCCGGCGGAGGGCGACGACCTGCCGGGCTGGTTCCGCGAACTCGGTGCCATCAACGCCCGCCTGCACGCCCATGCCAGGAGCTGGAAGCGGCCGGAAGGCTTTGTGCGCAAGGTCTGGAACTTCGACGCGATGCTGGGCGAAGTTCAGCTGTGGGGCGACTGGCGCGCCGGCCTCGGGCTCGACGCGGCGGGCCGCGAGGTGCTCGAGGAGACCGCAGCGCTTCTGTGCCAACTCCTCGATGCCTACGGCAAGAGCGAGGACCGCTTCGGCCTCGTCCATGCCGACATGCGCGTCGCCAACCTGCTGGTCGACGGGGACACGCTGTCTGTGATCGATTTCGACGATTGCGGCTTCTCGTGGTATCTCTACGACTTCGCCGCCGCGATCAGCTTCTTAGAGCACGAACCTTATATTCAGGACCTCCAGAAGGCCTGGATTGAGGGCTACCGCGCGGTTGCGCCGCTGGCGGACGAAGACTGCGCCATGATTCCGGTCTTCATCATGCTGCGCCGCATGCTCCTGACTGCGTGGATCGCCTCGCATTCCGAAACCCCCACCGCGCAGGCGATGGGCGAAGCCTACACACACGGTACGGTCGCGCTGGCACGCGACTTCCTCAAGACCTATGCAAGCGACGGAAAGAGGCTGGCATCATGACAAGCGCGGCACGCCAGATTCTCTCCCTCAACGCCTTCGCCGACGCGGACGCCGGGCGCCTGCAGCCGCAGGTCGCCGCCCTGGTCGAACGGCGGCGCAAGAGCTACGGCGCCGGCTCGGTGCTTTTCTATGACGAGCCGCTGCATGTGGTGCGCGCCGAAGGCGCCTGGCTCCACACGTCGGATGGTCGCGCCTATCTCGACTTCTACAACAACGTGCCGACGGTGGGGCACTGCCATCCGAAGGTGGTGGAGGCGGTGCAAAGGCAGGTGGCGACGCTGAACATCCATTCGCGCTACCTGTTCGACGTCGCCCACGACTATGCCGACAAGCTGCTGGCCACCTTTCCGGCGTCGCTCTCCAACCTGGTGCTGACCTGCACCGGCAGCGAGAGCAACGACCTGGCGCTGCGGATGGCCCGGCAGGCATCGGGCGGCACCGGCTTCGTGGTCACGGAGGCTGCCTATCACGGCAACACCGCGGCCGTGACGGAGGTCTCGCCCTCGTCCTACAAGCGCGGCAATCCCCCTCCCCATGTCCGCCTCGTGCCGGCGCCCGACCCGGCCGCGTTCGGCAACGATCTGGCCCAGGGATTTGCCGATGCCGTCGCCGCCGCGATCCAGGCGATGGAGGCGGACGGCATCCGCTTCGCCGGCCTGCTGGTCGACACGATCTTCTCGTCGGATGGCGTGTTCGCCGACCCGCCAGGATTCCTCGCGCCGGCGGTCGAGGTGGCGCGCAAGGCCGGCGGGCTGTTCATCGCCGACGAGGTGCAGCCCGGCTTCGGCCGCACCGGCGACGGCCTCTGGGGCTTCTCGCGCCACGGGCTGGTGCCGGACATCGTCACCATGGGCAAGCCGATGGGCAACGGCTATCCGGTCGCCGGCCTCGTCACGCGGCCCGAGCTGCTGTCGGCGTTTGCCGAGGAGTTCGGCTACTTCAACACCTTCGCCGCCAGCCCGGTCGCGACCGCGGCGGCACTCGCGGTGCTGGAGGCAATCGAGGAGGATGGGCTCGTCCGGAACGCGTCCGTTGTCGGCAGGCACCTCACTCAGCGGCTCAGGCGGCTGCAGGCGACGGCGCCAATCACGGCGGTGCGCGGCTCCGGCCTCTACCTCGGCGTCGAGTTCCGGCGCGACTGCGAGCCGGCACCCGACATCGCGACGGCGCTGATCAACGGGCTGCGCCAGCGTGGCATCCTGATCGGCGCGGCCGGGAAGTACGGGAACATCCTGAAGATCCGGCCGCCGCTCTGCGTCACCACCGAGCATGCCGACCGGCTCGTCGACACGATCGAGGAGCTGTTGCAGGACATCGGGTGAGCTGCAGCGTCAGCGCCGCCGCTCGCCCAGCCAGGCGGTGAGCGCGGCGCGCGTCGCCGCAAGCACGCTGGCGCCGATCGCCTCGCCGACAGGCGTATGCATGCCGGCGAAGGCCGCGGCTTCCGGTCCGACCGGCGCGGCCATGACGACGCAGTCCGTGCCGGTGCCGGTCACCGGCCCGGACAGGCCCGGGCGCTGGTGGCTGGCCTCGACCAGGGCGACGGTCCGCGCCTGGGTGACGATCGAGGCCGCCTCCAGCAACGCCGCATCGCTCAGCGGCGAGGAGACGCCGCACAGGATGTTGATCGTGCCCGGCTGGCGGCTCGACGAAGCGGAATCGAAGGGCCGCCCGGCGATGCGGCTGCCGACATGTTCGCCATTGTTGAGGCCGAGGGTGACAACGCATCGCGCCTCGATGCCCTCCACCGCCGCAGTGCGAACCTGGAATGCGCCGACGTTGCGCGCCGTCATCATGCCGACGGCGTCGGCCAGGCCTGCCCCGGCAAGCCTCTGCCTGAACCAGTCCGCCGCATCCCCGCCGGCCGGAAGGTCATGATCGCGCACTTCCAGCCAGGCAACGACGGACGCGTCGACAAAGCCCGGCCGGTTGAGCGACCAGCTCACCATGCGCTGCGGCGAGGGAAATCTCGCGACGAGCCAGGGC
>JAEWHY010000608.1 GCA_023387555.1 Pseudomonadota bacterium | reverse complement strand
CGCGCGCGGCATCGACGCCGACTGGCGGACCTTCCTCGACCGCAAGGTGGTGCACTTCGCGTATTTCTATGTGCTTTGGCTCACCATCCAGTTCATATTCCGCGCGCCGGTCTACGCGATGCAGGATGGCGCGCTCGAAGCGGTGCGGCTCTATCTGCTCGCCTTCGTCGATCCGTTCGGCACGCTGTGGTTCATCTATCTGTTGCCGGTGTTCTTTCTGGCGACGCGGCTGACGCGGAGGCTGCCGACGGCGCTGGTCCTGATCGCTGCGGCTGCACTTCAATGCGCACAGATCGAGACCGGCTGGACGCTGATCGACGAGTTCGCCGGGCGCTTCGTCTATTTCTACGCGGGCTGCCTGTTCGGCCGCTGGATCGTCACGCATGCCCAATGGTTTGGCACCCACCCGGTCGCTACCATCGGCGCTCTCGCAGCCTGGGCCCTTGTCACCGCATGGTGCGTCGGCGTTGGATATGCGGCGTTGCCGCTGGTCTCGCTTGCGCTCGGACTGGCTGGCGCTACCGCGGTGATTGCCATCTCGGTCCTGCTGGCACAGGTCGCGGCGTTCCGCGGCATCGCTTATTGCGGACAAAATTCGATCGTCATTTACCTCGCGTTCTTCCTGCCGATGGCCGCGACACGCGTGATCCTGGCCAAGAGCGGCCTGATCACGGATCCTGGCACAGTCGCAGCTCTGGTCACGCTGTCTGCGATCGTCGCGCCGCTTGTTCTGCACCGCATCGTTCGCGGGACGGCACTGCGCGTGCTGTTCGAGCGCCCTGCCCGCTTCCGGCTGCAACCGCGCAAGTCCGCCGCCTTGCAGCCTGCCGAATAATCTCCCGCGATCAGAACGCAAAACAAAAGAGACGGGCCAAAGCCCGCCTCTTTGCATCCATATCGCCGTGACTGCGTGTCAGCTCTTGCGCATCAGCCCTTGCGCATCAGCGGGGGCGGCGGCGCATAAACCGGAGCCGGCGCGTGATAGGCCGCCGGCGGCGGTGCGTAAGCCGGCATCGCCATCGGCGCAAAGGTTTCGACCGGAGACAGGTTCCAGCGCAGACCCAGCTTGAAGTCGTGCGAGGTGACGTTGTTCAGGTTGATCGGATTGTAGACGCCATTGCCGCCGTTGAAGCCGATCATGTCGGCGGTCGCGAAGTCGCCGAGGCTGGTGTAGCGATAGGCGAATTCGACCGTGAAGTTCGGATTGACCTTGTAGGCGACGCCGGCATGCACGGCCCAGGCCATTTCCCACTGCGAATGCGTGTCGGCATAGGCGGTCGTACCGATAGGTGCATTGATGTCGCGCCAGTTGCTGATGGTGTTGCGCGAGGCACCGATGCCGGCGCCGACGAACGGCGTGAAGCACCACCAGGTGCCGAGATCGATATAGGCGTTGCCGAGGAACAGCCACTCGCTCTTGGTTCCGAAATAGTCGTTGGAACCGGCCAGGAATCCAGGCCCGCCCGGATAGCTGTCCAGGCCGCGGAAGGAAGCACCACCGCGATATTCGCCGGTGACGTCGACGCGGAACCAGTTGTTGAAGGTGTAGCCGAGGCCGATACCGCCGAATGGCGCGGCGTCCACTTCCTTCTTCAGGACGGTCACCGCCGACGTGAACGCCGGGCTGGTCAGTTCGTCGACCTTCTGATTGGAGAAGCCGATGTCACCGCGCAGATACCAGCCACCCGTCTGAATAGCGACCGGCGCCTTGTAGACCATCGGCGGCGGCATATCGGCGGCGCCCGCGGGGGCCGCGATGGTCAGAGCCGCAGCGCCTGCCATCAAAGTCGTCTTGAAGCTTTTCATGATCCGTCGTCCTCACTCGGCGAATGGAGTGAGCGGACCATCGCTGAAATTGCTTAAACGTCACTTAACCTTGATTTTTAACCGCGAATTTTAACGTTTGAAGGCGCGGAAAGCGGATTTGTACACGTCCCGTTCCAGCTTTGTTAACGCGACATCAACCTTTCCAAACAAGGCGTAAAAAAAATGCGCGGCCGTTGCGCCGCGCATTTGCGAAAAGCGATTCGCTTGCAGTCGCCGCGATCAATCTTCCTCGAGCTTGCCCATGCGCTGCTGCGAATAGAGTTCGACGCCGACCTTGCTCATCAGCCCGAGTTCGGTTTCGAGGAAGTCGATGTGATGCTCCTCGTCCTTCATCAGCTGTTCGAACAGGTCGCGCGAGACATAGTCCTTGACCGAATGGCAATAGGTCGCCGCTTCCTGATAAAGCTTGTGCGCGTCATGCTCGGCGGCGAGATCGCACTCCATCACTTCCTTCACGGTCTGGCCGATGCGCAGCGGGTCCAGCACCTGCATGTTCGGGAAGCCGTCGAGAAACAGGATGCGCTCGGCGAACTTGTCGGCGTGGTGCATCTCCTCGATCGATTCCGCCCGCCACTTCTTGGCAAGATCGCGGAAGCCCCAATTGTCGAGGATGCGGTAATGCAGCCAGTACTGATTGATCGCCGTCAGTTCGCTGCGCAGACCCTTGTTCAGATAGTCGATGACCTTGGGGTCGCCCTTCATGGCCGCATGCTCCTTGCAACAGTTTAGACTTCTTCTAAACAGAAGGCCCCGCGAGAGCAAGCCACGCCGCAAAAAATGCCGCGGAACTCACACGTCTCGGACGGGATATCAGGCGACTTCGGCGGGATTGGGCTGGCTAGCGACAGGATTGGGCTGGCTGCCCACCGGGCAAACCGAGCAGCCCGAATTGCATTTGCCGCCCAGGGCCTGGTCCATGATCGACTTGATGGTCCGGGCGCAGCGGCCGCATTGCGGGCTGCACCCGAGGCAACCATAGACCTCGCCAGTGGTCCGCGGGCGATCAACGTGGCACGCGGTCCGGATCGCCGTATCGGTCAGAACGTTGCAGGAACAGACAATCATGAGACAGTCCGGGCGGCCAGATAGTTCGACTTGCAACCAATCGATAGCAGGCCGTCCGGCGCGGCCGCAAAGCGAAAATGCCGAACTTGCAGGTAATCTAAACTAGGGCTCGGCTTGTTCCCCGCAAGCCCGCGCGCAACGCGGAACAGGCGTCCGGAGCAGGCACTGCGGACTAAAATGGGGAACATGGCCCCGCTCAAAGCCGCCCGGACGCGAACCAGCCACCGGCCGCCGCTCAGGCGCCCGCTCTATCCGCTGGCCATCGCGTCTCTTCAGAGAACCGCGGTCACGCCGCCGCCTGGGTCAGCGCCTCGACGATCTCGTCGACCACCTCTTCCACCAGATACTGGTCGTCGCCCTCGCCCATCACCCGGATCACCGGCTCGGTGCCGGAGGGTCGGATGACGAGGCGGCCATTGCCGTTCAGGCGGGCATTGGCGCCATCGATGGCGCGCTTGACCGCGGCGTCTTCCAGCGGCGTGCCCTTCTTGTAGCGCACGTTCTTGAGAACCTGCGGCAGCGGATCGAAGACGTGACAGACCTCCGACACCGGCCGGCCCTGCCGCTTCACCACGCCGAGCACCTGCAGCGCCGCCACCAGCCCGTCGCCGGTCGTCGCATAGTCGGACAGGATGATATGGCCGGACTGCTCGCCACCGAGATTGAAGCCGTGCTCGCGCATATGTTCGAGCACGTAGCGATCGCCGACCGGCGTGCGGGCCAGCGACAGGCCGAGGCCCTTGAGATGCCGCTCGAGGCCGAGGTTGGACATGATGGTCGCCACCACGCCGTCCTTGGTCAGCCGGCCGTCCTCCTTCCAGCTTCCGGCGATCACCGCCATCAGCTGGTCGCCGTCGACCACATGGCCCTTCTCGTCGACGATCAGCACCCGATCCGCATCGCCATCCAGCGCGATTCCGACGTCGGCACGCACCTCGCGCACCTTGGCCGCCAGCGCCGCCGGCTCGGTCGAGCCGCAATCCTTGTTGATGTTGAAGCCGTCCGGATCGACCCCGAGCGCGATCACCTCGGCGCCCAGTTCCCACAGCGCTTCCGGCGCCACGCGATAGGCCGCGCCGTTGGCGCAATCCACCACCACCCGCAGGCCGTCGAGCGACAGGTCGCGCGGCAATGTGCGCTTGGCGAATTCGATATAGCGGTCCTGCACCCCGTCGATACGCTTGGCGCGGCCGAGATCGGCGGACTTGGCGAGCCGGCGCGTCAGGTTTTCCTGCATCACGCTTTCGATCTCGAGCTCCACCGCGTCCGACAGCTTGTAGCCGTCGGGGCCGAACAGCTTGATGCCGTTGTCGTCGAACGGATTGTGCGAGGCCGAGATCATCAGCCCGAGATCGGCGCGCATCGAGCGCGTCAGCATCGCCACGGCCGGGGTCGGCATCGGACCGAACAGCAGGACATCCATGCCGACCGAGGTGAAACCGGCCACCAGCGCGGTCTCGATCATGTATCCCGAAAGTCGGGTATCCTTGCCGATCACAACCCGGTGGCGATAGTCGCCGCGCTGAAAGACCAGACCCGCAGCCTGACCCACCTTGAGGGCCAATTCCGGTGTGATGACGCCATTGGCGCGTCCACGGATGCCGTCGGTGCCGAAATACTGTCGTGCCACGCTGGAACCCCCGTCCCCGTTTTGAAGGCGCATGATCCGGCGAAGTGACGACCGGTTCGCCGAAAAGCTCGTGCGCCACCCAATACGGGAGCGCGCCCTCGGACGCAAAACCGGTCCCCGATTCCACGGAGCGCATGCCGGCCGGTCTATTAAGGCTATCCCAGCGAGAGGCATACTTCAAAAAGTTGCCGGGCCGATTTCGTCCCCCAGCGCCGCAGATTTAGCGTTAACGGGCGGCGGGGCGCTGCGAACCGCTCAGATTTCGTCCTTGTCCTCGGGGCTGCGCGCCGGCTGGGTCACATTGACCGGGTCCGAGCCGGGGAACGTCTCCTCCAGGCCCTCCTCCAGGGCCTTGTCGAGGCGCTTTTTCCGGTCCTGTCCGGATTCATGCCCCGCGCCTTTCTTGCCGGTTGGCATTTCCAGTTCCTCCGACGCAAGCGGGCCGGCACGTTGCGGCAGCCCGGTTCCGGCGCATGTCGTGCGCCCGCGAAGTATGCTACCAAGAGCATATGGGATGGAAACAACAATGACGCCAATTACCTGCATCGAAGATCTGCGGCAACTCGCGGAAAAGCGCGTGCCGCGGGCGTTTTTTCAGTATGTCGATTCCGGCTCCTATGCCGAGGAAACCTTCCGCGCCAACCGCGCCGACATGGAGCGCGTCAAGCTGCGCCAGCGCGTGCTGGTCAACGTCGACCAGCGCGACCTCTCCACCACCATCGTCGGACAGAAGGCCTCGCTGCCGATCGCGCTTGCCCCGATCGGGCTCTGCGGCATGCAGCATGGCAACGGCGAAATTCTTGCGGCGGAAGCGGCGAACGAAGCCGGCATCCCGTTCTGCATGTCAACGATGTCGATCTGTTCGATGGAGCAGGTCGCCGAAGCGACGAAGCGGCCGTTCTGGTTCCAGGTCTATGTAATCCGCGACCGCGGCTTCATCGCCGATCTGATCGCGCGCGCGAAGGCCGCGAACTGCTCGGCGCTCGTGCTCACCGTCGATCTGCAGGTGCTCGGCCAGCGCCATCGCGACATCAAGAACGGCATGACCGTGCCGCCGCAGATCAAGCTGTCGAATGTGCTCGACATCATGTCGAAGCCGCGCTGGGTGAAGAGCATCCTCGGCGCCAAGAGCCGGACCTTCGGCAATCTCGCCGGCCATGTGAAGGGCATGGAAGGCGTCAACTCACTCGCGCAATGGACCAACAGCCAGTTCGATCCGACGCTGAGCTGGCAGGACGTCGCCTGGATTCGTTCGCTGTGGCCGGGCAAGCTGATCATCAAGGGCATCCTCGATGTCGAGGACGCGAAGCTCGCGACCAAGTCCGGCGCCGATGCGATCGTGGTGTCGAACCATGGCGGACGCCAGCTCGACGGCGCACCCTCATCGATCGCGATGCTGCCGAAAATCGCCGATGCGGTCGGAGACGACATCGAGGTGATGTTCGATGGCGGCATCCGATCCGGTCAGGACCTGTTCCGCGCGATTGCGCTCGGCGCGAAGAGCTGCCTGATCGGCAGGGCCTATATCTACGGGCTTGGCGCGCTGGGCAAACGCGGTGTCACCACGGCGATCGAGACCATCCGCAAGGAGCTCGACATCACCATGGCGCTGACCGGCGTCACCAAGATTGCCGACATCAACCGCTCGGCGCTGGCGACCGAGACCATCCCGGAAGAGACCCACGTGCTCGAGCTTGCGGAGACGCGCAAGGCGGCTGGCGGGCGGTAGACTATCC
>JAEWHY010000607.1 GCA_023387555.1 Pseudomonadota bacterium | reverse complement strand
GCTGCCCGCCTGACATCTGGTGCGGATAGCTTTGCAGGCGACCTGCCGGGTCGGGGATGCCGACCTGGGTCAGCAATTCGATCACGCGCCGCTTGGCGGCCTCGCCGCGCAGCCCGGCATGCAGCTCGAGGATCTCGCGAATCTGCCGCTCGATAGTGTGGAGCGGATTGAGCGAGGTCATCGGCTCCTGGAAGATGATGGTGATGTCGTTGCCGCGGATCTTGCGCATGCCGCGCTCGGTGGCGGCGAGCAACTCGGTGCCCTTGAAGTGGATGGTTCCGCTCGGATGGCTCGCAGCCGGATAGGGCAGGAGCTTCATCACCGACAATGCGGTGACGGACTTTCCGGAGCCGGACTCCCCGACGAGGGCCACGGTCTCGCGCGGCCGGACATCGAACGACACGCGGTCGACCGAGAGCGTCGTGCGCCCGCCCTGGGTGAAGGCGACGGACAAGTCGCGGACGGAGAGGAGGGGCGGGACGCTCATGCGAATATCTTCCGCGGATCGAATGCGTCGCGCACGGCCTCGCCGATGAAGACGAGCAGCGACAGCATGATGGCGATGGTGAAGAAGCCTGATAGCCCCAGCCACGGCGCCTGGATGTTGGCTTTGCCCTGCGACAGCAGTTCGCCGAGCGAGGGAGACCCGGGAGGCAGCCCGAGGCCCAGGAAGTCGAGCGCGGTCAGCGTGCCGACCGATGCCGAGAGCAGAAACGGCAGCATCGTGAGTGTCGCGACCATCGCGTTCGGCAACAGATGCCGGAACATGATCTTGACGTTGGAGACGCCGAGCGCGCGCGCGGCCATGACGTATTCGAAGTTACGGCCGCGCAGGAATTCGGCGCGCACCAGATTGACCAGAGACACCCAGGAAAACAGTAGAAGAATGCCGAGCAGCACGAAGAAGCTCGGGATCAGCACCGACGAAATGATCATCAGGAGGAACAGCGTCGGCACCGATGTCCATATTTCGAGCGCGCGCTGGAACAGAAGGTCGACCTTGCCGCCGAAAAAGCCCTGGACCGCGCCGGCGGTGACGCCGATCACAGACGAGATCGATGTCAGGATCAGTCCGAACAGCACGGAGATCCGGAAGCCGTAGATGATGCGGGCGAGAACGTCGCGGCCCTGATCGTCGGTGCCGAGCCAGTTGTATTCGAGGTCGCGGCAGCCGGTGAGGTTCTTGCGTTCGACCACGGGGCGGCATTGCTCTTCGGTGAGCAGCCAGGTCGGTTTGGACGGCGCCGGGGTCGGCAGATCGAGATTGTGCGTCCGGTAGGAGTAACGGATCGGCGGCCACCACATGCGGCCGTTGGCCTCGGCGATCTTCTGCTGGAGATAGGGATCGCGGTAGTCGGCGGCGGTTTCGAATTCGCCGCCGAAGGTCGTCTCCGGATAGGTGAAGATCGAGGGAAAATAGACGCTGCCATTGTACTGGATCATGAACGGCTTGTCGTTCGCGATCACTTCGGCAAACAGCGAGGCGATGAAAAGGAACAGGAAGAGCCAGAGCGAATAATAGCCGCGCCGGTTGCGTTTGAAGTTCTCCCAGCGCCGTTTGTTCATCGGCGACAGCCGCAACGGCCGGCGCTCCGGCGGCATCGTCAGACCCATCGGTCCGATGGCTTCCTTCTCGGTCTCCGGCATCGTGGTGGGGACGCGTGCATCCATGATCAGACCTCGCGCGCCTCGAAGTCGATGCGTGGATCGACCAGCATGTAGACGACGTCGGAGGCGAGGCCGACCACCAGGCCGACCAGCGCAAAAATATACAGCGTGGCGAAGGTCACCGCGTAGTCGCGGTTCATGATGCTTTCGAAACCCAGAAGTCCGAGACCGTCGAGGGAGAAGATGGTCTCGATCAGCAGGGCCTCGGCGAAGAAGGCGCCGATGAACGTCGCCGGGAAGCCGGCGATGATGATCAGCATCGCGTTGCGGAAGACGTGTCCATAGAGGACGCGCGAGTTCTTGCAGCCCTTGGCGCGGGCGGTGAGAACATACTGCTTGCGGATCTCGTCAAGGAACGAGTTCTTGGTCAGCAGCGTCATGGTGGTGAAGGCGCTGAGCGACATGGCGATCAGCGGCAGCGTCAGGTGCCAGAAATAGTCGAGGATCTTGCTGTACCAGGGAAGCTGCGCCCAATTGTCCGATGTCAGGCCGCGCAGCGGGAACCAGTCGAGGAACGAGCCGCCGGCGAACAGGATGATGAGGAGAATGGCGAACAGAAAGCCCGGTATCGCGTAGGCCACGATGATGATCCCGGAGGTCCATGCATCGAAGCGCGTGCCGTCCTTCACCGCCTTGCGGATGCCGAGCGGAATGGAGATCGCGTAGGACAGGATCATCATCCATAGTCCGAGCGAAATCGAAACCGGCAGCTTCTCCTTGATCAGGTCGATGACGGTGACGTCGCGAAAATAACTTTTGCCGAAGTCGAAGCGGATATAATTCCAGATCATCAGGAAGAAGCGCTCATAGGCGGGCTTGTCGAAGCCGAATTGCTTTTCGAGCTGCTTGATGAATTCCGGATCGAGGCCTTGTGCACCGCGGTAGCGCGCTGAGCCGCCATCGATCCCGGAGGCGCCTTCCATGCCGCGGTTGGCGAAATCGCCGCTTTGCGAGCCGGATATCCGCGACGTGGCGCCGGTATCGGAGCCTGACAGCTGGGCGATCACCCGCTCGACCGGGCCGCCGGGCGCGAATTGAATGACGACGAAAGATACCAGCATGATCCCGAACAGGGTGGGGATCATCAAAAGCAGGCGGCGAAGAATATAGGCACTCATTTTATCAGGCCCGTTATGGCAATTCCTGCCATCCTCCTGGAATCGCGCATGACAGGAACGCTATCCCCGCCGTTCCAGTTGCGCTGCTTTGGCCGGATCGTACCACCATGTTTCCGGAATGCCGCGGGCATATTTCGGTTTGCCCTGGGCGGGGCGGTCGAACATGTCCCAATAGGCGATCCAGTGGGAGGCCTTGTACCAGTGTGGAACCCAGTAGCGGCCGGACCGAATGACGCGGTCCAGTGCGCGGCAGGCCGTCACCAGCTCCGGTCGTGTGGGCGCCGCAACAATCCTGTCGATCAGCGCATCGATGGCCGGATCGGAAATACCAGCCAGATTCTGTGATCCCTTGATTCCCGCGGCGCGCGAAGAAAAGTAGGACCGCAGCGACTCGCCGGGGACCGTCGAAAACCCGAACCGCTGGATCACGACGTCGAAATCGAAATCGTCGGTCCGCGCCTTGATCTGGACGGGGTCCACCATGCGCACGTTTGCGTCGATGCCCAGCACGCCGAGATTCTTTATGTAGGGCATGTGGTGCGCCTGGAAGCTCGGTTCGTCCAGCAGGAACTCGATGGTCAGCCGCTCGCCCTTCGGCGTGACACGTTTGCCGTCCTTCACCGTGTAGCCGGCCTCGTTCAACAGCCGCGTTGCATGGCGCAGCAGGCTGCGATCGTGTCCGGATCCGTCCGTCACCGGCGGCACGAATGGTTCGCCGAAGACTTCGTCCGGGACCTTGCCGCGGAACGGCTCGAGCAGTTTCAGTTCGTCCTCGCTCGGCTTCCCTTGCGCCATCATGTCGGAGTTCTGAAACACCGAGTGCGTACGCTCGTAGGAGCCGTACATGATCGTGCGGTTGGTCCACTCGAAGTCGAAGGCGTAGATCAGCGCTTCGCGCAGCTTTGGGTTCTGGAATTTCGCCCGCCGCGTATTGAGGAACCAGCCCTGCGCGCCGGACGGCGTTTCGTCCTTCAACACATCGCGTTTGACGCGGCCGTCGCGCATCGCCGGAAAATCATAGCGCGTCGCCCAGATGCGCGAGGTGAATTCCTCGCGGAAGGTGTAGTTCTTGCTGGTGAAGCCTTCAAAGGCGACGTTGCGGTCGCGGTAGAATTCGTAGCGGATCACATCGAAGTTGTGCAGTCCGCGCTGGACCGGCAGCTTGGCGCCCCACCAGTCCTTCACCCGGTCGTATTCGATGTAGCGGCCGGCTTCGAACCGGCCGACCTTATAGGGTCCGCTGCCGAGCGGCACGTCGAGGGTCGATTCGCCGAATGGCTGCTTCTGGTAATAGGCTTGCGAAAAGATCGGCAGGCCCGCGACGAACAAGGGAACATCGCGCGCGCGCTTTTCCTTGAAGCGCGCCACGACCGTCCGGTCGTCGGTCGCCTCCGCGCCATCGAACTCGCGCAAGACGCTCTGGATGATGGGGTGACCCTTCTCCCTCAGCACATTCAGGGAGAAGGCGACATCATGCGCCGTCAGCGCGGTGCCGTCGTGAAACGAAATGCCGGGCCGGAGCGTGAACCGATAGGTGAGGCCGTCAGCGGACACCTGCACTGATTGGGCGGCAAGCCCGTACATCGAATCGGGTTCGTCGGCAGCGCCCGTCATCAGGCTGGCGAAGGTGCGCTCCATGCCGAGCGCGGCGTCGCCCCGGAGGATATAGCTGTTGAGCGAGTTGAAGGTCAGGAAGTTCTGGTTGTACTGCCGGCTGGTCCCGATCAGCGAGAACGTGCCGCCCTTTGGCGCATCCGGATTGACGTAGTCGAAATGCGGGAAATCGGCGGGGTACTTGAGGTCGCCGAAGGCCGAGATCCCGTGCCGCTCGCCGGGCTCGGCGAACGCGGTTCGCTTGAGCACCAGTGCGCCGGCGCTTGCCGCTGCGATTGTCAGGAGCTTGCGGCGCGTGAGAACGCTCACGAACGCGATCCTGTCTTCGCCGCCAGCTCCGCGTCCCACCACCACACCGTCGGAAACGCCGCCATGCCATATTTCGGAAGCGGATCGGGTTTCCCGAACCGGTTCCAGCGCGCAGTGCGGACCTTTCCATAGGTCCATTGCGGCACCACGAAATGATTGGCCAGCAGCACGCGGTCCAGCGCCTGGGTCGCCGCGACCAGTTCCGCGCGGTTCTTGGCGAACACCACCCGCTCGATCAATGCGTCGATCGCCTCGTCGCGAATGCCGACAAAGTTGCGCGAGCCGGTCTGCTCCGCGGCCTTCGAGCCCCAGAATCCGCGCTGCTCATTTCCAGGCGACAGCGACTGGCCCCAGGACGCGAGGATCACGTCGAAGTCCCAGTTGCGCTGCCGGTTCTCGTATTGGGTCGCATCGACCACCCGGATCGAGACTTCGACGCCGACACGCTCGAGCAGCGGCTTCCAGAAGCTGACGATACGCTCGAACGTCGGCTGCGACAGCAGGACTTCGACCTGCATCTTCTCGCCGGTCTTTACGTTGGTGAGCTTCTGGTCCTTGACCTCCCAGCCGGCCTCGCGGAACAGCCGCAGCGCCTCGCGCAGATTGTTGCGGACCGCGGCGGCATCACCGCCCTTCGGGTTGGTAAACGGCTTGGTGAAGACTTCGGGTGGCACCTTGTCCTTCACCGTCTGCAGGATTTCGAGTTCGAGGCCTTGCGGCAAGCCGCTGGACGCGAGCTCGGTGCCCTCGAAGAAGCTGTTGATGCGCCGGTATTGTCCGAAGAAAATCTGCTTGTTCATCTCTTCGAAATCGAAGGCGAAGTTGAAGGCCCGGCGAACCCGCGGATCCTTAAACTTGTCGCGACGCGTGTTGAACGCGAAGGCCTGCATGATGCCGAAGTTGCGGATATCGAATTCCTCGAGAATGACCCGCCCGTCGCGCGCTGCCGGGAAGTCGTAGGCGGTCGCCCAGTCCTTGGCGCTGTTTTCGTAACGCCAGTCGAGGTTGTCGGCCTTGAAGGCCTCGAGCGCGACCGTGGAGTCGCGGAAATATTCGTAGCGCAGCTCGTCGAAGTTATTGATGCCGACGTTGACGTTGATGTCCTTGCCCCAATAGTCCGGCACGCGCTCGTAGGAGATGCTGCGGCCGGCGACGAAGGACTTGACCTTGTAGGGGCCGGACCCGAGCGGTGCTTCCATCGTCGTCAGGCCGATGTCCCGCTGCCGCCCCTGCGAGTCGGTGCCTTCCCACCAGTGTTTCGGCAGGACGTTGAGCTGGCCGACGATCTGCGGCAATTCGCGGTTGCCGGCCTGATCGAAGGTGAAGGTGATGTCGCGCTCGCCGGTTTTCTCGGCTTTGACCACATGCCGGTAATAGGCCGAGGATTGCGGGTCGTATTTCTTGAACGCCTCGAACGAGAAGATGACGTCTTCGGGGGTGATCGGCTTGCCGTCGTGCCATCGCGCCTCGGCGCGCAACCGATAGGTGCAGCTCGAGAAGTCGTCGGGATGGCTGACCGCTTCGGCGAGCAGCCCGTATTCCGTCGAGACTTCGTCCAGCGACGAGGCCATCAGTGTATCGTAGATGCTGCCGATCCCGGCCGCCATGGCGCCCTTCACCCGGCCAACGGCGATATTGAAGTTGTCGAAGGTGCCGACTGCAACCTGCCGGACCAGCCCGCCGCGCGGAGCGCTCGGGTTCACGTAGTCGAAGTTCTTGAAACCGGCCGGGTATTTGAGTTCGCCGAACAGCGACAGGCCATGCCGCCAGGTCTGGTTGGGCACGGAGGCCTGGGCCTGCGCCTTGATTCCGCCAAGCCCCTCGACGGCGGAGACGACGGGCGCGGTGAGCGCGAGCGCACCAGCTTGGATCAGGGTACGGCGGGACAGGCTCACGATTTTGCTCCGTCACTATCGGGGTCAGGCTCAAACTGCCCTGTGATGTATGACAATTATACGGATAACCCCACCCGCGCCGTCTTAAAAGGCGGTAATTTACCTCCCTTCAGCGCGCCGGCTAACCGTAACGGCCTGTTCCCAAAACGCAAACGGCCGGGGCAGGCCCCGGCCGTTTGACGCAAACAAGGTTTTCGTGAGCTAGTTCTGCCCCGCCGGAGCCGCTGCGGGCGCCGCAGGCGCGGCTTCAGCCGCCTTCGGCAGCGGGACCGGATTGTCCGACAGCGTGTGCAGATAGTTGATCAGGTCGGCGCGCTGACCGCCGCGGGCGAGGCCGGCGTAACCCATGGTCGTGCCGGGCAGCCAGGACTTCGGATTCGCGATGAAATGGTCGAGATCGTCGTAGGTCCAGTTTCCGCCCTTGGCCTTCAGGGCCGCGGAATAATTGAAGCCTTCGTGCGATGCCTTGGCCCGGTCGACAATGCCGTAGAGATTCGGGCCGACCCGGTTCGGTCCGCCCTTTTCGAAGGTGTGGCAGGCGGCGCATTGCTTGGCCGCAGCCTGGCCCTTCGCCGCATCGGAACTTGCCAGCCGCACCGCGATCGGCTCCGCCGGCTCAGCCTTGGCGGTCTCGGTGGCGCCGGGCTTGTCCGGAACCGCGATGGCGTAGCCCGGCTTTTCCAGCTTTCCCGGTGCGAATATTGCGCCGGCCGCGATATTGAGCGTCAGCAGACCAAGGCAGGTCGCCAGAACGGCGCCCATGATTTTGTTAAGTTCGAAGGAGTCCATCGGCGCTCCGCAGCAGGCCGTGATAGGGGAAGCGCGCGGGAACAGGCCCGCGGCGGGCGCACCATTAGCCGGTTTGCGCCACGGCTTGCAACCCGTATAAGCGGGCATTCCCTGCGACATAGGTGGGGCTGGTATCCCTTGTCCGAAGCCCGCCTCGACCTGCTGCTTGCTCGCGAGCGGGATGCGGATTTGAAGGACGCCAGCCAGCCTGTAATGCCAGTGCGGGTTGGTTCTGAAGGCTTGGACGATTGAACCCACCGCACTGGCGGACGCCCTCTGACACCGCCGGTTCAATGCAAAATCGCCAGATCCTGATCCTGATCCCGGCCCGCCTGTCCGCCACGCGGCTACCGGGCAAACCGCTGGCCGATATCGCCGGCAAGCCGATGATCGAGCACGTCATCCGGCGGGCCGAGGCGGCGCGCCTTGGCGAGGTGATTGTCGCCACCGATTCCGAGCCGATCCTGGCGGCGGTGGAAAAGGCCGGCGCCCGTGCGCTGATGACAAGGACCGACCATGCGTCGGGCTCGGATCGCATTTTCGAGGCGCTGGAGATCGCCGATCCGGACCGGAAGATCCGGATCGTCGTCAATGTTCAGGGCGATCTGCCGACGCTCGCGTCAGAGGATCTGCGTTCTGCTGTTGCTCTGCTGGACGATCCGGCGGTCGATATCGCGACTCTCGCGGCCGAGATCGTGAAGGACGAGGAGCGTACCAATCCGAATGTGGTGAAGCTGGTCGGCTCACCGGTCGCGCCGCGCCGCTTGCGCGCGCTGTATTTCACACGCGCCACCGCGCCTTACGGCGAGGGACCGCTGTACCATCACATCGGCCTCTACGCCTATCGGCGCGAGGCGCTGGAGCGCTTCGTTTCGCTGCCGCCGTCCATGCTCGAAGAACGTGAGAAGCTCGAGCAACTCAGGGCCCTCGAGGCCGGGATGAGGATCGATGCTTCGATCGTTGCCTCGGTGCCGCTCGGCGTCGATACGCCCGAGGATCTGGAAACCGCCCGGCGTCTGCTCGGCAATTGACTCCCCTCTTTCGCAAAGCGTAACCAACCCGAATGACCAAGAAGACGATATCGTTTCAGGGCGAGCCCGGCGCCAACTCGCATCTTGCCTGCCGCGAAGCCTATCCCGATTACGAGCCGATGCCGTGCGCGACCTTCGAGGATGCCTTTGCCGCGGTGACCAGCGGTGAAGCTGCGCTCGGCATGATCCCGATCGAAAACTCGGTCGCCGGCCGTGTTGCCGACATCCATCATCTGATGCCGCGCTCGGGCCTGCATATCGTCGCCGAATGGTTCCTGCCGGTGAAGCACCAACTGGTGGCGCCGAAGGGCGCGACGCTTGACGGCATCAAGACCGTCGAAAGCCACGTCCACGCGCTCGGCCAATGCCGCAACATCATCCGCAAGCTGAAGATCAAGCCGATCGTCGCCGCCGACACCGCCGGCTCCGCGCGCGAGGTCGCCGAGCGGGGCGACAAGAGCTGCGCCGCGATTTCCTCGCGCCTTGCCGCGGAGATCTACGGGCTCGATATCCTCGCCGAGAATGTCGAGGACGAAGCCCACAACACCACGCGATTCATCGTGCTGGCGCGCGAGCCGCAATGGGCGGAGCCGGGCTACGGCCCGGTGGTGACCACGTTCATCTTCCGGGTGCGCAACATTCCGGCCGCGCTCTACAAGGCGATGGGCGGCTTCGCCACCAACGGCGTGAACATGACCAAGCTCGAAAGCTACATGATCGAGGGCAATTTCTTCGCCACCATGTTCTACGCCGACGTCGAGGGCCATCCGGACGATCACAATGTGGCGCTGGCGCTCAAGGAGCTCGACTATTTCTCCAAGGAAACGAAGATCCTCGGCGTCTATCCCGCGCATCCCTATCGCGCGACCTTCAGCGAGCAGGCGGAATAGCAACGGCGGCAGGTTGGGGCGCCATGATCACCGACACCGACATGCGTCACCTGAAGCGCTGCGTGGCCCTGGCCGCGGAAGCGCTCGCCGCGGGCGAGCGGCCGTTCGCCTCGGTGCTGGTCGGTGCGGACGGTACGGTGCTGGCGGAGGATCACAACCGCGCCATGTCCACGGGCGATCCGACCCAGCACCCGGAATTTGCGCTGGCGCGATGGGCGGCGGCGCATCTGACGCCGGAACAGCGCGCGGGGGCGACCGTCTACACATCGGCCGAACACTGCCCGATGTGTTCGTCGGCCCACGCCTTCGCCGGCCTTGGCCGGATCGTTTATGTCTCCTCGGCAGCGCAATTCACCGCATGGCTGGCCGAGTTCGGCATTGTCCTGAGCCGTCCGGTGAAATCGATCCCGATCCAGCAGGTCGCGCCCGGCATCGCGGTCGAAGGCCCGATCCCCGAACTCGCCGATCAGGTGCGCGAGCTGCAGCGCCAGTTTTACGCCGGGGCATAGGCCGCCGGGCCGCCATGAGGATGCCCATTAAATGGGCGAATTGCTTGAAAACCGGCCGTCCAGCGTGTATGCGCGCCCGTCGATCATCGGGGACTGAGCAGTGC
>JAEWHY010000581.1 GCA_023387555.1 Pseudomonadota bacterium | reverse complement strand
GCCCTCCACGCCTCAATACAGGCCGCTCATGACCGGGTGAAAAACTAGGCGACCTGCGCCGCCGGTTCCGCGCGACGCTCGGACGCCGGTTCGGCGGCCGGGCGCGGATCGATCGTCTCGACGAGCTTGAGGAACGAGGAGCCTGGCAATGGCGGGGCGAACACGAACCCCTGCGCGGTGCGTATGCCGCGCTCTCTGAGCGCGATCACCTGTTCGAAGGTCTCGACGCCTTCGGCGATGATGTCCATGCGCATGCTGGCGGCAAGATCCACCAGCGTTTCAATGATGGTGCTGGAGTGATTGTCGCTGCCGAGAGCGTCGACGAACATCTTGTCGATCTTGATGATGTCGGCGCCGAGTTTGAGAATATAGGACAGTCCGCCGTGACCGGCGCCGACGTCGTCGATCGCGATCCGCACGCCGAGATCCTGCAAGGTCGCGATGACGCGGCGCGTGCGGTTCAGGTTTTCCAGCGGCTGCCGTTCGGTCACTTCGAGAAAGATCTGCGAATAGCGGATCGGCGACCGCTCGAAGATCGAACGCAGGTCCCGCACGATTGTCTCGTTGGAAAAATGCTCCGCGCTCATGTTGAAGCCGAGCTTCAGCTTGGGACGGGCCGCATAGACCTGCCCCATGTCCGTCACCACGTGACGCATCATGCTGCGCGTCATCGCCACGATCATGCCGCTGGATTCCGCGAGCGGGATGAAGGCGGCGGGCGGCAGCACCGTGCCGTCGCTTTTCTTCCAGCGCATCAGGACTTCCGCCCCGCGAAGACGTCCGCTCGTGATGTCGACGATCGGCTGATAATACGGGACGAATTCACCGCGCCGCAGCGCAAGCTCGAGATCGGCGACCGGATTGTTGCGCTGACGCAGCCGGACGATCAGCGTGAGCGCAATCAGCGCCAGGGCCAGGATTGCCGTCATGGCGATCGCGATCTTGCGCAGGTCCCCAACCGACACTTCGCCCTCGATCTGCGGATGCGAAGTCGCCACCCGCAATCCGAAACGATCGTTGACGAGGGCATTGCGGGTCACAGCCGAAAGACTCTCGCTGTCCGCGGGCCGCTCTCCGATCTCCATGATCACCGTGCCGTCGACCAGCGCGAGTTGGGCATATCCGGTGTCGCGGCCGCCGAGCCGTGAAATGAGCACCTCCGGCATCAGCAATGCGGCGAGGCTCGTCGTGCCGCTGGATCCGGCCGGCCGGCGCAGCCGCACCATGCGACCGCCCTGCTCACCGATCTGGATGACCTCGATCTCCGCATCGGTTCCCTGCACCGTCCGGGACGACAGCACACGCACAAGACCCGGCAGCGCGAGGTCCGCACAAAGCGGCTGCCCGGCCGGGCCGATCACCGTGAAGCGCTTGACCGGGGCAACCGAGAGGGCGGCCTCGTTCAGCGCCGTGATCTGATCGGGGCGACACCCGTTCACGCCGCGTTCTGCCAGCTTGTCGAGCGCTGCCAGTGCCGCGCTGAGGCGCGCGTCGGCGAGCTGTACCGAGCGGCGCGCGAAGGTTTCCACATCGCTGGCGCTCTGGCGGACCAGGAGGCCGTCGACCCACAGGTTCAGGCCCACCATGGGTGCACCCGCAAGCAGGACGCCGACCGCGATCGCGATTAGATTTCTCACTCTCGACGACAAGAACGACGCCCCTCAGCCTCTGCTGGCCCTGCGAACTTGCTCGGTCCCCGTAAAGGCGGGCTTAAGCATAGACCTGCGGCGGACCGCGCATCTGCGCCCGCGGGACGTGGAAAGGCCGCATGGTTAGCGAAGTGTTAACGCGACGGCGCGCCGGCGGCGGATCGCACGCTGGCGCCGGTCACGGCGGCGGAACGGCCCCTCTCGCTTAGCGGTCCGGCAGCGGAATGAATTCGGTCTCGTCGCCCGGCACGATATCAAAGCGCGCGCTCTTCCAGTCTTCCTTGGCCTGCTCGATCCGCTCCTTGCGCGAGGACACGAAATTCCACCAGATGTGCCGCGGCCCATCGAGCGTGGCGCCGCCGAAGATCGCGATCCGGCTCGCGGTCAGCGCGCGCACCGCGATCCGGTCGCCCGGCCGGAACACCAGCAATTTCGGCCCGGTGAAGCGGTCGCTCGCGATCTCGATCTCGCCATTGACGATATAGACCGCACGCTCCTCGTAGTCGGCGTCGAGCGGGATCATGGTCCCCGCCTCCATCACCACATCGGCGAACACCGTGTCGGATGCGGTCACGACCGGCGAGCGCGCGCCGAACGCATGACCGGCCACCACGCGCGCGGTGAAGCCGCGATCGGACACCAGCGGCAGGTCCTCCGCATTGCGATGGAAGAAGGACGGCTCGATCTCCTCCTTGTCGGCGGGCAGCGCGACCCAGCATTGCAGGCCGTGCAGCGTGTCGCCGATATCCCGGCGCTCCGGTGCGGTGCGTTCGGAATGCACGATGCCGCGGCCCGCGGTCATCCAGTTCACCTCGCCGGGACGGATCGGGACATAGGTACCGAGGCTGTCGCGGTGGGTGATCTCGCCGTCGAACAGATAGGTCACGGTTGCGAGCCCGATATGCGGATGCGGCCGCACATCGATGCCGGTGCCGGCGCGGAATTCCGCGGGCCCCATCTCGTCGAGAAACACGAAAGGCCCGACCATGCGGCGCTGCGCCGAGGGCAGCGCGCGCCGCACCTCGAAATTACCGAGATCGGTGCTGCGCGGAACGATCACGCGTTCCAGCGCATCGCACGACATGCGATCACCCGGGGCCGGGTCCTGTCCTGGAAAGAAGCTCATGTTCGCGCTCCCACATCGATGCCCAACAGCCCGGTTGGGCGAAGGCGCATGTGCATTCTACACCGCATCGCGACCGCAATGCGACGCAAGAATCCCGAGACAAGGAATCCTGAGAATTGAATCCGCGCATGCGGCACCATAAGCTGCGCGCACCACCTCGCTGCACGTTGAAATCTCCAGCCCGAAGTGTTCAGCATGCCCCTGCCCGCGCCTGTTCTCGATCCGCCCTTCAACATCACGCGCGTCAGTCATGTCGTCCTGACAAGCCGCGATCTCGACGCCAGCCGCCGGTTCTACAGCGACGTTCTGGGACTCGTGGTCAGCGACGCCGACACCGACGCGCTCTATCTTCGCGGACTGGAAGAGGCCGGCCATCATTCACTGGTGATCCGCAAGACCAGCGACGCGCCGGTGTGCCAGGCCATCGGCTTTCGCGTGCTCGCCGATGCCGAACTCGACAAGGCGAAGGACTGGCTCGATCGCCGCGGCATCGCCAGCCGGTGGATCGAGCCGCCGTTTCAGGGTCGCACGTTGCGGTTCGCGGACGGATCGGGCGCACCGATCGAACTTTGCGCGAGAATGGATATCGTACCGCGGCTGATGCAGTCCTTCGACAAGTTTCACGGCGGCTCGCCGCAGCATCTCGATCATGTGCAGGTCGCAGCGAGCGACATTCAGCGCGTCTTCGATTTCTACGCCGCGCTCGGCTTCCGGCTGACCGAATACACCGCGCGCGACGGCACCGATGAATTGTGGGGCGTGTGGCTCGCCCGCAAGGGCAATCCGCATGACATCGTGTTCAGCAATGGACGCGGCCCGCGGCTGCATCACTTCGCCTATACCGTTCCGGAGGTCGGCGATCTGATCCATGCCTGCGATGTCGCCGCCAGCATGGGTTATGCGAGCCGCATGGAGCGGGGGCCCGGCCGGCACGGCATCGGCAATGCGCTGTTTGTCTATTTCCGCGATCCCGACGGGCACCGTATCGAATTGTTCAACACGCACTATCAGGCGATCGATCCCGATGTGCCTCCGATCCGCTGGGACCTGACCAATACCAGCCGGTCGCAGCTCTGGGGCCTGCCGGCAACACGCGGATGGTTCTTCGAAGCGACAGAGTTCGAAGGCGTCGCCCCGGCCGAGCCGCTGCTCAAGGCCGATCCGGTGACGCTCGAAACATTTCTGGCGAACCAGTTCTGATCGAGCGTTGCGCACGCCGGTTCGAGTGAAAGATTACGGCTGCGCGATCCGGTCGGCGATGTAACGCGGGAGAGCGAAGGCGGCACGGTGCACCTCCGGCGTCCAGTATTTCGTCACGAAAGCCCCGGCCTGCTCGTAACGTCGCCTGAGTTCTTCGACCGGCACCTCGCGCAGCGCCGCGTCATCGCTCGCCCATCCCATGGCAAGATGGCCGCCGGTGTAGGTCGGGATCGCGGCGATATAGCAGCTGCCGTCGGCGAACAGCTTGCGAAACGTCGTCACGCAGGACTGCACGACGTCCGGCTGCAAGAAGGCAACGCCGCTCTGGGTGACCATGACGCCGCCCGGCTTCATGCAATTCTTCACACCGCGATAGAACGCCTCGGTGAACAGCACCTCCCCCGGCCCGTGCGGATCGGTGGAATCCACGATCACCACGTCGAAACGACGCGCGGTCTTCATCACGAACGCCATCCCGTCGTCGATCACCAGTTCAAAGCGAGGGTCGGACAGGACCGGATCGGTGAATTCCGGGAAATGCTCCCTGGCGAAATCCACGACCGATGCATCGATTTCCACCTGCACCAGCGACGTCACCGCCTGATGCTTGAGGACCTCCTTGGCGATCCCGCAATCTCCGCCGCCGACGATCAGCACATCGCGCGCGCGTCCATGCGCGAGGATCGGCACATGGGACATCATCTCATGATAGATGAACTCGTCGGCCGACGTGACCTGGGTCGCGCCGTCGAGCATCAGCACTTTTCCGAACAGCAGATTTTCAAACAGCAGCAGATGCTGGTGCGCGGTTTTGATCTCCTGCAGGATCCGCGTGGCGCGATACGACGCGCGGATTCCGGAATCGTCAAACAGCGTCTCCGATATCCAACGATCTGTCATGGATCTTCTCACGTCGTGAGCGAACGCTGACCGGCCCTGGCCGGTCGAGCACAATGCAATTGCCCGGCGGATTATACGCGCAGTTTGGCCGAATCCTGATGCGATCCGGCCAAACCGGAACGGCTAGATGCGCTGCCCGCGCAGGATTTCGCTGACCGCAACCCGCTTGGGCTTGAACGCCTCGCGCAACACCGGCACGCAGGCTTCGGGCTCCGCGTCGCCGCACATGAAGATGTCTAGCGCAGCGTAGCCGCGTTCCGGCCAGGAATGGATCGATATGTGGCTCTCGGCCAGCACCGCGACACCTGACACGCCACCATTCGGCTCGAAATGGTGCAGGTGAATATGCAGCAGCGTCGCTCCCGACGCGGCCACGCAACGGCGCAAGACATCCTCGATGTGATCGATCTCATCCAGCCGCTGGGCCTCGTAAAGATCGATGATCAAATGCGCTCCGGCGCATTTCACTCCGTTTCGCAGGACAAAACGGTCGTTAGCTTGTTCGGTCGTGTTCGCGTTTGCGCTGACCTGGTGGTCCTTCTTTCGGGAGGAACTTGGGGCCCCCAAGCCCGTCCCCAATTGAAGGAGGTTGTGCCGGCTCATGCGCGGTCCTCCTCAACCAGAGAGCGAAGCCCGAGAGACCGGACGAGCCGGCTCACGGAATGAAAATGCTGCCCCAGCAGCCCGCAACGTGTGCGGATTGATGAGGCAGCGATTAAGACTTAGGCAGCATCACGACAGGCTTCAAGTGAATGCGGCAATGCGGACAAAATGCCGCGAAATCGGCGTATCGCAAATCCGCTTTGATCGGCGTTGCCGCCGATCAAAGACGCGAGGTCGCGAAAAGCTTGCTCTGCTCCCGCGGCGAAATTCTCACCGAAGGCGTGACGTCTCAGGAAAACTTGCTTCCCTGCGCTTCCACCGCGGCAAGCGCCGTCATGTTGATGACGCCGCGCGCAGTGACCGACGGCGTCAGGATATGCGCGGGCATCGCCGCTCCGATCAGGATCGGTCCCACGGGCAACGCATCGGTCAGCACCTTGGTCATCTGATAGGCGATATTGGCGGCATCGAGATTGGGCATGATCAGCACGTTGGCCTCGCCCTTCAGCCGCGAATGCGGGAACACCCGCTCACGCACCAGCGGGCTGAGCGCGGTGTCGCCGTTCATCTCGCCTTCGGCTTCGAGCTCGGGATGCCGCTCCTGCAGCAATCGCATCGCGCCGCGCATCTTGGCGGCCGATGCGCTGTCGAACGAACCGAAATCCGAATGCGACAGCAGCGCGATCTTCGGCTCGAGACCGAATCTGCGCACATGCGCGGCGGCCAGCACTGCCATGTCGGCAACCGCTTCGGCATTCGGCTCTGGCGTCACCTGCGTGTCGGCGAGGAAGTAAGCGCCCTTGTTGGTGATCACGAGCGAGAGCGCCGCGAACTCGTTGACGCCCGGCGCAAGGCCGATCACATCGCGGATGTTCTTGAGATGCGCCATGTAGCGGCCTTCCAGCCCGCAGATCATCGCATCGGCGATCTTCAACCGCACCGCCAGCGCCGCAATCACGGTGGCGTTCGTGCGCACCACGGTGCGGGCCGCATCCGGCGTGATGCCGCGCCGTCCGGCGGCCTCGACATAGGCCTGCACGAACTCGCGGTAGCGCGGGTCGTCGTCCGGATTGATCAGCTCGAAGTCGCGCCCGGGCCGGATCGACAGGCCGTAGCGTTCCAGCCGGGTCTCGATCACATTCGGGCGCCCGATCAGGACCGGTTGCGCCAGCCCCTCCTCGACCACGACCTGCGTCGCACGCAGCACGCGTTCGTCCTCGCCCTCGGCATAGATGACGCGCTTGCGCTCTTCCTTCGCGCGCATGAAGAGCGGCTTCATGATGAAGCCGGAGCGGAACACGAAGCGATTGAGGCGTTCGCGATAGGCCTCGAAATCGCCGAACGGCCGGGTCGCCGCGCCCGACTCGATCGCCGCCTGCGCCACCGCCGGCGCGATCCGCAGGATCAGCCGCGGGTCGAACGGATTGGGGATGAGCGAGCCCGGACCGAAGGTCCGCGCCTCGCCGCCATAGGCTCTGGCCGCCACTTCCGACGGCGCCTCACGCGCCAGCGCCGCAATCGCTTCCACCGCCGCGCGCTTCATCGGCTCGTTGATGGTGGTGGCGCCGACGTCCAGCGCGCCGCGGAAGATATAGGGGAAGCACAGGACGTTGTTGACCTGGTTCGGATAGTCCGAGCGGCCGGTGCAGATCATCGCGTCCGGACGCACCGCGCGTGCCTCTTCCGGCATGATTTCCGGGGTCGGATTGGCGAGCGCCATGATCAGCGGGCGGTCCGCCATGCGCTTGACCATGTCGGCGGACAGCACGCCGCCCGCGGAGACGCCGAGGAAGATGTCGGCGCCGCCGATCACATCGCCCAGCGTCCGCGCATCGGTCTCCTGCGCATAGACCTCCTTCCATCGGTCCATCAGCTTGGGCCGGCCCTTGTAGACCACGCCCTCGATATCGGAGACGAAGATGTTCCCGCGCCTGGCGCCGAGCGCAACCAGAAGATTGAGGCAGGCCAGCGCCGCGGCGCCGGCACCGGAGGCGACGATCTTCACGTCCTCGATCTTCTTGCCCGACAGATACAGCGCGTTGGTCACCGCGGCGCCGACGATGATGGCGGTGCCATGCTGGTCATCGTGAAAGACCGGAATTTTCATCCGCTCCTTCAGCTGCGCCTCGACGTCGAAGCATTCCGGCGCCTTGATGTCCTCGAGATTGATGCCGCCGAAGGTCGGCTCCAGCGCCGAAATCACCTCGACCATGCGAGCGACATCCGCCGCATCGATCTCGATGTCGAACACGTCGATGCCGGCGAATTTCTTGAACAGCACCGCCTTGCCTTCCATCACAGGCTTGGAGGCAAGCGGGCCGATATCGCCGAGGCCGAGCACGGCGGTACCGTTGGAGATCACGGCGACGAGGTTCTGGCGGGCGGTCAGTTCGGCGGCTTCGCGCGGATCGGCGGCAATCGCCTCGCAGGCGGCGGCGACGCCGGGCGAATAGGCCAGCGCCAGATCGTGCTGGGTTCCGAGCGGCTTGGTGGCCGCGATTGCGAGCTTTCCGGGCTTCGGGGACCGGTGATAGGCGAGCGCCTGATTTTTGAGGTCTTCGGACAGATTGGACATTACGGACGGCATGAGATTCTCCAGCAGCCACCCACCTTATGCAGCAATTTCCCTGTGTTGAAAGTGCGCGAAGGTCACGATTGCGCCCATCAAGCCATCTCGCAAAAATAGCACCACCCGCCCTCGCAACCTGTGCGAGGGCACGCCATTGCGACGGTACTATAATCCGGGAACGGATGCGCGGATACGATAGGCCGACCAAAAAACCAGCCGCGTCCATTAAGCCGCAACGGGGCTGCGCCCTCGGCGCAGCTCCGCTACTACTTCTGCGGCAGATTCAACCGGATATGCAGTTCGCGCAGCTGCTTTTGGGTGACCTCGGACGGCGCGCCCATCAGGAGGTCTTCGGCACGCTGGTTCATCGGGAACAGCACGACCTCGCGGAGATTCTCCTCCCCGCACAGCAGCATGACGATGCGGTCGACGCCGGGCGCGATGCCGCCGTGCGGCGGTGCGCCGAGCGACAGCGCCCGCAGCATGCCGCCGAACTTCTCTTCCAGCACATCCTCGCCGTAGCCGGCGATGGCGAAGGCCTTCTTCATCACGTCGGGGCGATGGTTACGGATCGCGCCGGACGACAGTTCGGTGCCGTTGCACACGATGTCGTACTGGATCGCCTTCATGCCGAGGATCTTCTCATGCTCGCTTGGGTCGAGCGCCAGGAATTCGTCGACCGGCATGTTCGGCATCGAGAACGGATTGTGCGAGAAGTCGATCTTCTTCTCCTCCTCGCTCCATTCATACATCGGGAAGTCGACGATCCAGCAGAACTCGAAGCGGTCGGTGTCGATCAGCTTGAGTTCCTCGCCGACGCGGGTCCGCGCAAGCCCTGCGAATTTCACGAAGTCCTTCGGCTTGCCGGCGACGAAGAACACCGCATCGCCGACACCAAGGCCGAGCTGATCCGCAATCTGCTTGGTCCGTTCGGGCCCGATATTCTTGGCGAGCGGCCCGGCGCCACCGTCTTCGCCCTCGCGCCAGAAGATATAGCCGAGGCCGGGCTGACCCTCGCCCTGCGCCCATGCATTCATGCGGTCGCAGAACGCGCGGTTGCCGCCGGTCTTGGCCGGGATCGCCCAGACTTCGACCGCAGGATCGTTGGCGATCATGTTGGCGAAGATCTTGAAGCCCGAGCCGCGGAACGCATCGGTGACAGTCACCATCTTGATCGGATTGCGCAGGTCCGGCTTGTCCGAGCCATAGAGCCGCATCGCATCGGCATAGGCGATATGCGGGAATTTCTGGGTCACCGGCTTGCCGCCGCCGAACTCCTCGAACACGCCACGCAGCACCGGCTCGACCGCATTGAAGACGTCTTCCTGGGTGACGAAGCTCATCTCGATATCGAGCTGATAGAATTCGCCGGGTGAGCGGTCGGCGCGCGCGTCCTCGTCGCGGAAACAGGGCGCGATCTGGAAATAGCGGTCGAAGCCCGACACCATGATCAGCTGCTTGAACTGCTGCGGCGCCTGCGGCAGCGCGTAGAACTTGCCGGGATGGATGCGCGAGGGCACGAGATAGTCGCGCGCGCCTTCCGGCGAGGATGCGGTCAGGATCGGGGTCTGGAACTCGAAGAACCCGCCCTCCTTCATCCGGCGGCGAAGCGAATCGATGATCGCGCCGCGCTTCATGATGTTGTTGTGCAGCCGCTCCCGCCGCAGATCGAGGAAGCGGTAGCGCAGCCGGATGTCCTCCGGATATTCCTGATCGCCGAACACCGGCATCGGCAATTCGCCGGCCGGGCCCAGCACCTCGATCTCGTTGGCGAAGACCTCGACCTGGCCGGTGGGCAGTTCGGGATTCTCGGTGCCGCCCGGGCGCTGGCGGACCTTGCCGTCGACCCGGATCACCCACTCCGAGCGCACCTTCTCGGCGTCCCGGAAGGCCGGGCTGTCCGGATCGGCCACGACCTGGGTGAGGCCGTAATGGTCGCGCAGGTCGATGAACAGCACGCCGCCATGGTCGCGGACCCGGTGAACCCAGCCCGACAGGCGGACTTCGGCCCCGATATCGCTCTGGCGGAGCGCGCCGCAGGTGTGGGAGCGGTAACGATGCATGGCGGGTCTTTCGCTTGGCCGGATTCTAGAAAGTGGGCTGAAGGCGCGGGAAAAGCGCATGGGGGTCGTGCTTTGTCAAGGCGAGGGAATGCCTCGACATAACCGCCTCGATCTGCATTCTGAGGGCCGGTGTCCCGAATCCGAAATTCGCAAACTTCGCAGCGACCTCCGAGCGAATTTCGGATTCGAGGACACCGGCAAACTCTATGATTTCAGTGCGGTTTGGTTCAGAAATTCCCTTGTTTTGGTTGCGGCGAGGCTGAAGGGAATTTCTGAACCACCGCACTGATTAACGCACTGCGACGGAATCAATGCCCAAACCAGCCAGCAAGGCCGCCGCCCGGCCTCAATCAAGCCCAGAGGCGGTCCGGATGACCACCGGCCAGGCCGTGGTCAATGCCCTGCTCGCGCATGGGATCGACACGATCTATGCCCTGCCCGGGGTCCATAATGACCATTTTTTCGATGCGCTTTACGGCGCCGGGAACCGGGTCCGGGTGGTCCATACCCGCCATGAGCAGGGCTGCGCCTATATGGCGCTCG
>JAEWHY010000531.1 GCA_023387555.1 Pseudomonadota bacterium | reverse complement strand
GACAAAAACATTGCCGTCGTGGTTGAGCACCATCATGCCGACGCAGGCGCGATACGGCAGGTCTTCGTATTTGTCTTTTGCCATGAGCGGATTGTGTGCCGGTGCGGGCGGATTTTGCAAGATCGGAGGCCGAAGCCTTTCGTCAACTCGAGCGTGATCGGACCGCGGCGGCGGTAACCGGAACCAGCACGATGCCGCGGCCCTGCGCGGCCTTCGCCCATTTGGCGATGCGGTCGATACTGGCCGGAAGCGTCGAGGAATAGCCGACCACGACGCCGCCGCTGCTGCGCGCCAAGGTTTCAAGACGTTGCAAAGCGTTGTCGATCTCGACCGCGCTCGGCACCGCATCGATGACGAGTTCCGCTTTCGCATAGGGCAGCCGGTTGGCGCCGGCGATCTGGCCGCCGCGGCTGCGTGACAACGATCCGTCCTCGACATAGATCAGGCCGCGCTTTGAGACTTCGCGCAGCACCGGCGCGAGCGTGCCGTCGGATGCCGTGAACCGCGCGCCCATGAAATTGATGATGCCGACATAACCCTGCATGCGGCTGAACAGCCAATGCAGGCGGTCGGTATTCTGCTCGGCGGAGATCGACGACAATAGCGTCTGCGGGCCGGGATCGTTGTCCGGAAAATCGTTGGGCTCCATCGGCACCTGCAGCAGCACCTCGTGGCCCTTCTCGCGCGCCTGCGCGACCAGCGTATCGAGATCGGCGCCATAGGGCGTGAACGCGAAGGTGACCGCGTTCGGCAGCCGGGACAGCGCATTCGCCGTTGCCGTCGCACTGATGCCCATCCCGCCGACGATGATCGCAATGCGCGGTCCGTCCGGATTGGCATTTCCCGCGCTGGCCTTGCGCGCATAGACATCGGAGGGACGCAGGCCGTCGGGCGCGATCCTCGGAATCGGGCCGTGCCGCGACTGTTCGAGCAGGCGCGGATCGCCGGCGCTGCGCTTGCTCTCGGCGGATGTCGCGATCACGATTTCCTGCCGCTTGCCGCTCGATCCGTCGATGATGGTGACGGTCTTCGTTCCGGCGTCCTGGGCCGGACGCTCGGCTTCGGCCGGTGTCTCGGAAGCCTGTGCCGGGGCTTTTGCGGTCTGTACCGGCGGAACCGGAGCGTTGGCGCTGGGCTCTCCGCCCAAGGGATCGCGAACCACCGCGGCCCATAACGCAAATCCCGCGAGCGCGGTGCCAAGCAAGGCCGCAAGACCTTGCGCGGCAAGCCTTGCCACGGGCAACCGGCGTTTCGGGGAGGGGCTTTGGCCGAGCGGTGTATTCAGATCATCCACGGCGCTGGCCCGAGGATTCGCGAATCATCGGCGAAGTCTAGCACGGAGTATCATTCGGCCGGTCTGGCGCCGTGATCGGCCGCGCAATGAAAAAGGGGCGGCCCGCAGGACCGCCCCTTCTGTTTGTCTGACGCTTGCGCTCAGGGTTTGAGCGCTCAGGGCTTGGGGGCTTCCGCCCGCTTGCCGCTCGGCGGGAAGGCCGAGTTGGTCACGGTGCCGCGCAACAGGTCGACCGCCATCTTCAGCGCCTTGTCGTCCTTCGCATCCGGCGGGATGTAGGACTGCGAGCCGGTCTGCTCGTCGCCGTCGGCCTTCAGATGGCCGCGCAGCGAGGATTCGCCCTTGGAATCGGCGCGGGCCTTCATGTCCTCGGGCACATCCTGCAGCACTTCGATGTCCGGGCTGATGCCCTTGGCCTGGATCGACTTGCCGGACGGCGTGTAGTAGCGCGCCGTGGTCAGCCGCAGCGCACCGTTGCCGGCGCCGAGCGGGATGATGGTCTGCACCGATCCCTTGCCGAACGAGCGCGTGCCGAGCACGGTCGCCCGCTTGTGGTCCTGCAGCGCGCCGGCCACGATTTCGGATGCCGAAGCCGATCCGCCGTTGATCAGGACGATGATCGGCTTGCCCTTGGTCAGGTCGCCCGAGCGTGCGTTGAAGCGCTGCGTTTCGGAGACGTTGCGGCCACGGGTCGAGACGATCTCGCCGCGATCGAGGAACGCATCCGACACCGAGATCGCCTGATCGAGCAGGCCGCCCGGATTGTTGCGCAGGTCGATGACGAAGCCCTTCAGCTTGTCGGCCGGGATCTGAGAAGACAGCTCGCTGAGCGCCTTCTTCAGGCCCTCGGTGGTCTGCTCGTTGAACTGCGTGATCTTGATGTAGGCGACATCGTCGCCCTGGGTGTTGGAGCGCACCGCGCGCACGCGGATGATGTCGCGCGTGATCGCGATATCGAGCGGCTTCTCGGCGCCCTTGCGCATGACGCGCAGCTTGATCTTGGTGTTGACCGGCCCACGCATCTTTTCGACGGCCTGGTTCAGGGTCAGACCCTGCACCGCTTCGTCGTCGAGATGGGTGATGATGTCGTTGGCGAGAATGCCGGCCTTGGCGGCGGGCGTCTCGTCGATCGGGGCCACCACCTTCACGAGGCCGTCTTCCATCGTGACTTCGATGCCAAGACCGCCGAACTCGCCGCGGGTCTGGATCTGCATGTCACGGAAGCTCTTGCCGTCCATGTAGCTCGAATGCGGATCGAGACCGGCGAGCATGCCGTTGATCGCGGTTTCGACGAGCTTCGCGTCGTCAGGCCGTTCGACATAGTCGGAGCGCACGCGCTCGAACACGTCGCCGAACAGGTTGAGGTTGCGATAGGTGTCCGACGAAGCGGCTGCACTGGCGCTCATTCCGGCGATCACGCGCGGCTGCACCGCCACCAGGGTGAGCGCGGCGCCTGTCGCGGCACCCACCAGTACGAGGAATGTCTTGCGCATCATCCGCGGACCTTCTCACTTTCTTTTTTGGCCCACCACGGGCCGGAATCGACGGGTGTGCCGTCTTTGCGAAATTCGACGTAAAGGACCGGCTGGCTGGTCCCCAACTGGGCCGTCTCTCTTGACGAAGCGGTTGCCACCTGAACGCTCCCGCTGCCCATCACCGCGACAGGTTCGCCGGTCAGCACGAACTGCCCGATACCGACGGAAATCCGGTCCATACCCGCGAGCACGATATGATACCCGCCGCCAGCATTCAGGATCAAGAGTTGCCCGTAGGAGCGGAACGGGCCGGCATAGACAACCCAGCCGTCGCTGGGTGAGATGACCTGCGCGCCGGGCCGGGTGGCGACCGAAATACCGCGTTCCACGCCGCCGATTCCGTCGCTGGCGCCGAAATCTCGAATTTTAACGCCGTTCACCGGCATCGGGAGGCTGCCGCGCGCCGAAGCGAAGGCGACGGCCGGAGCCAACCGGCCGGGATCCTTGAGCGTGGCAAGGGCCGGCTTGGTCGCGCCCTTGTGATCGGGAGCAGGCTCGCGCGCTGCGCGGGCGGCGTTGTCGAGGCCCTGCTCGAGACGCGCGACCAGGTCCTGCAGGGTCCCGGCCTGCCGCGCCAGCAACTCGACCTGCATGCGGCTTTGTTCCAGCGCCCGCTCGGACTCCACCTGCTGCTTCTGGCGCTCCTCGATCAGCAGCGTCATGCGCTGCTGCTCATCCGAAAGGAAGGTGAGGTCGGTCTTCAGCTTGGCGCGCTCGGCGATGATCTCGGTGCGCAGCGTCTGCAGGGCGCCAAGATCGGCGGCGACGCGCTGAGCGCGATCCCGCAGTTCAGGTACCACCGCACCGAGCACGATGGCGCCGCGCAAGGTCTTGGCAGCGTCTTCCGGACTGACCAGCAGCGCCGGTGGCGGCCGGCGGCCGATCCGCTGCAGCGCTGCCAGAACTTCGGAGATGGTACCCCGGCGCTCGTGCAGGGATTGCCGCAAGGCCCGCTCCTGATCCTCCAGCGGCGCGATCCGGCCCTCGGTCGACGACAGTCTTGTTTCGATCTCGCGCATCCGCGCCGCCGTTGCGATCAGGTCGGTATTGAGCTTGCGGCGATCCTTGCCGAAGCCTTCGATCTCGGCGCGCAGTCTGGCTTCGCTGTCGGCGGCGCGCTGCTGCTCGGCGCGGATGGCCGCCAGCTCCTGCGCCCGGGCCTTGAGAATATCGTTGTCGAGACCGCCCTTCAGTTCCGGCTTTTCAGCGGCATCCTGCGCAAGGACAGCCGGCGCGCCGAAGGTTGCTGCCGCAAGAATCCCACTCGCCGCCACAATCGGACGGAGCCCTGCGGATGCCCTGCGCAATGCGATCATCAGCTCATGTGTGCCGCCGAATCGCGGCTATCTTATGCCTTCGGACGCCCGTCGTGGCCGTCCTATTCCCGGTGATATGGGTGGCCTGAGAGGATTGTGACAGCCCGGTACAGCTGTTCCAGCAGCATGATCCGCACCAATTGATGCGGCCAGGTTAACTGACCGAAATTTAATGTGAGCCGGGCCCGCTCGCGGAGCGTCGCGGACAGCCCGTCGGCGCCTCCGATGACGAAGACGGCCGCCGCCTGTCCCCCATCACGCCAGCGCCCCAGCTGGTCCGCGAAGGCGGCGCTGCCAAGCGCGTCGCCGCGTTCATCGAGGACCACGACAACGGCGCCCTCCGGGATCAGTGTTGCGATCGCGATGGATTCTTCGGTCTTGCGACGCTCGGCATCCGGCGCCCGGCTCTCGCGGATCTCGACGACTTCGATGCTGCGAATACCGACGGCGCGGCCTGACTGCACAGCGCGCTTCAGATAGCGGTCGGCGAGGTCCGCCTCCGCACCTTTCTTCATGCGGCCGACCGCGAGCACCAGCACGCGCATCGGCGTTCGCCCGTCAGCTCGAACGGCGCTGAGCTGCGTCTTCGCGCTGACCCTTGGCGCCCGACCACATCTTTTCGATCGCGTAGAACTCGCGGACTTCCGGACGGAACACGTGAACGATCACGTCGCCGGCGTCGATCAGGACCCAGTCGCAGTGCGGCTGGCCCTCGACCCGGATGTTCTTCAGGCCGGATGTCTTCAAATGCTCCACGACATCGTCCGCGACCGAACCGACATGGCGCGTCGAGCGGCCAGAGGCCACTACCATGTGGTCAGCGATCGAGGATTTGCCGGCGAGGTCGATGGTGACGATGTCCTCGGCCTTCATCTCTTCGAGGCGCTCGAGGACGGTTTTCAGGGCCTGTGAGGTGTCACGCACCTCCGAGACCGATCGCGGTACGGCACTGGTCTTGGCACGAGTCCGCGCGATGGCTGGTGTGGTCAGGGGATCCTTTCCTTCTACGATTACGCCGAGCAGATATGGGGACTCACCACGGTGAAATGTAGGCACGTTGCTTAAACACTTTCAACTGTCGCCGCGTTCCTTGCGGGCGCGGTCTCGGCCCTGTTCCGTCAAGTGTGCCCGGAGTTGTTCCGGGCCTCCCGGATGGCTGTGGAGGACAGGTCGGATTTGACGCCGTGGAGGTAGACCCAGGCCGGCGGCGGCAGGCCGGGCAGGGTAGACGCCCGGCTTTCGGGGATGCGCGCGCGGGCAAAGCTGATCGCGGCGGGTCCGGATGCCGCCCGCAGCGAGAGGCCACCGCGGTCGACCACGGCGATCGGCAGCATGAGGAAAATCTCGCGCCAGTTCTTCCAGCGGTGGAAGTCCTTGAGGTTGTCGGCGCCCATGATCCAGACGAAATGCGCGCTGGGCGCCTCTTTCAGCAGCCAGCGGATCGTATCGCAGGAATACTTCGTGCCGATGACGGATTCGAACCCGGTGACGTCGATGCGCGG
>JAEWHY010000508.1 GCA_023387555.1 Pseudomonadota bacterium | reverse complement strand
CCTGACCGGTGGTCTCGGGCTCCTGATGTGCGTCGCCCGCCTGACCATCGCCCGTCAGCTGGATGCCAAAATTCCTGACGCGTTGTTGCCGCGGCGCCGCGGCTGGCTCGGATTGCGGGGGCCACATTGCGGATTCGAACGGGTCCACGACGGTCGCGTTGTCTGCGAGAGCCGTGCGGACACCGGGGGCAGTGAAGGTTCCGACTGCTGCGATCAGGCCGCAGAGCAGGAGCCTGGGAAAATCGGGGGCGTGAGTCATCAGTGCCTCCTTGTTGAGAGCGCACTGAGCGGTCTAGGCCCTTGCTCCGGATGCGTCTGTGACGCCGCTTACACAGCAACCGGCAAACACGATCGTGTGATGGCAATCAGGCCGAAACCGTGATCGCGGCCGGCCCGGCTTCCGCGTGCCCGACGATGGCTGCCGAGGGATATCCCGCGTCCCTGATCGATTGCAGCACCTGCGGCGCAGCGTCCGGCGCAACGGCAATCAGCAATCCGCCGGAGGTCTGCGGGTCGGTCAGCAGGTGACGCTGCCAGTCCTCGCAGTCCGCGGGAAGCTTCACCTCGTGACCGTAACTGGCCCAATTGCGATGCGAGGCGCCGGTGATGCAGCCGAGCTTTGCCAGCGCAGCGGCTTCCGGCAGCAGCGGAACATCGGATGCGCAGAGCCGCAGTGTCAGCTTCGCGCCGCGTGCCATTTCCAGGCCGTGACCCAGCAGACCAAAGCCGGTCACGTCTGTGATCGCGTGGACGTTGTGGTTTGTCGCGAGGTCCGCGCCGATCTTGTTGAGCAGCGTCGTGGTCGCGATCATGTCGGTGTAGCCCCCCTGCGGAAGCAGGTCCTTCTTGATCGCCGCCGAGTAGATCCCGACCCCAAGCGGCTTCGTCAGGATGATGGCGTCGCCCGGCCGCGCGTCGGCGTTGCGACGGACGTGCTCGGGCCGGCAGGTGCCGATCACGGCGAGGCCGTAGACCGGCTCGGGACAATCGATGGAATGTCCGCCCGCGACCGGAATGCCAGCCGATTGGCACGCCGCCGCGCCGCCTTCGAGGATCCTGCGCACGGTCTCCGGCTCGATCTTGCCAAGCGGCATGCCGAGGATGGCGAGCGCCATGACCGGTTTGCCGCCCATCGCGTAGACATCGGAGATCGCGTTGGTCGCGGCGATCCGCCCGAAGTCGAACGGATCGTCGACCATCGGCATGAAGAAATCGGTCGTGGCGATGATGCAGGTATTCTCGTCGACCTGCCACACTGCGGCGTCGTCGCCGGTCTCGATTCCGACGAGCAACTGGCTGTAGGGATTTTGCTTCGGCGCAGACGACAGGAGCTGCTGGAGCACATTCGGCGCGAGCTTGCAGCCGCAGCCGCCGCCATGGGCGAGCGAGGTCAGCCGCACCTGAGGGATATTCATCGAAAGCCTCCCTATAAAGCCGGTATCAGGGCCGGATCCGAGCGCAGCGACTGCGTCATCCGCAGCCATGCGCCGGCGAGACTGGCGGCCGCCCGGTTCACATCGTCGAACGAGGTGTTGCGTCCGACTGAAAGCCTGACCGCGCCAATCGCCTTGTCCGCATCGAGTCCGGTCGCGAGCAGGATCGGCGATGCCTCCTCGCGATCCGCGTGGCAGGCGGAGCCGGTCGAGGCGCAGACGTCGGGACAGCTTTCGAGCAGCTTGCGCCCCGATACGTCCGGAAACAATACATTGAGCGTATTCGGAAGGCGGCGTTCGCGATCGCCGACGAGGCAGATGCCCGGGACATCGGTCTCGAGCCGATGCCACAGCCGGTCGGCAACCGCGCGCTGCCGTTCTCCCATGGCCTCAAGCTGCTGTGCAGCGAGCTGGCAGGCCGCGCCCAGGCCGACAATGTACGGGACATTCTCGGTACCGGGCCGCTTGCTGTGCTCCTGACCCGCGCCGACCAGAACGGAGGGCAAGGCGAGCCCGCGGCGGATATACAGGACGCCGATGCCTTTGGGGGCGTAGAGCTTGTGTCCGGCGATCGAGAGCAGGTCGACGCCCATCGCATTCACATCGACCGGCACCTTGCCGACCGATTGCGCCGCATCGGCATGCATCAGCGCGCCATTGGCCCTCGCGATACGTGCGATGTCGGCGACGGGCTGAAGCGTTCCGATCTCATTCTGCGCGTGGATCACCGTGACGAGGGCCGTGCCGCCGTCGACCAGCCGCTCGAACTGTGCGGCATCGACAATGGCGTCGGTGCCTGGGGCGGCGCGGCGGATCTGGTAGCCGTCGCGCGTCAGCAGGTCGCAGCAGGCGTCAGTCGCGGGATGTTCGATGGCCGTTGTGACCACGATCTTGCGACCGCGCAGATGCGCGGCGCCGCTGCGGATCGCGATGTTGCTGGCCTCGGTGCCGCCACCGGTGAATATGATTTCGTCCGGCTCAGCGCCGATCAATGCGGCGACCTGCGCGCGGGCATGTTCGATGGCCTCACGCGCGGCGCGGCCAAGCGCATAGGACGAGGACGGGTTGCCGAACTGCTCGCGCAGGAACGGCAGCATGGCGTCGAGCACCTGCGGGTCGATGGGCGTCGTGGCGTTGTAATCGAGATAGACCGGCGACATCGTGTGTCCGCCTTAGCGCTGCTTGACGATACGGAAGATATAGAGATCGTCCTGCTTGCGCTGATCGGCGAGCCGGTGACCGGTCTGGTTGACGAAGTGCGGCACGTCAATGACCGTCAGCGGGTCGGTGCACTCAAGCACCAGCGCACCTCCGATCGCGACGTCGCGCAATGCTTTCTTCGCGCGCAGCACGGGTTGCGGGCAGCGCAGGCCGCGCAGGTCGAGGATGCGATCGGGGGAAACATCCGTTGCCATCTCTCTCATGTAGCACAGATGAGATGGCGGAAGGGCCGAGGCTATTCTGGCGTTTGATCGGCCGGGAATTGGGTGGGCTGCCCCTTCAGATCCGAGCCGGTCGCATAAAAGGTATCGTTGTTGATGTTGCCCGGCGTTTCGACGTGGCCTGCATTTGGCCCCGCTCCGGTGGTCTCGGCCTGTGGCGTCGGATCCTTGCGGCCGCCCAGCCAACCGCTGGCGCCCATTTCCGGCTTCTCTTTGGCATCGCCCGGCGCCGCGTTGTTCGGCTGGCCTTCCTCGGTCGGACTCGGAACCTGCGCCGTCGAAATGCCGGCTGCAACGATCAAAGAAATTATCGCAGCGAGCGGCGTCATCAATGCGCGCTTCATCATCATCTCCTGCATCGCTTCGACAGGAGAAGTCTTGTCGCGCCGGATCGGTTCCATGCCCGAGTTCATACATGAGGTTAGCTTCACCGGCCCTTGAGAACAGGGTGGCGGGCGCCAGATGGTGCCCGCTCCCGCGGCCTTTCGTCACGCACTCACCTCGCGTGCGGTGATCGTGTATCTGAAGGTGTCCGGATCGAGACAGTCGAGGCGCCCGGCCGCCGTCTCCGCCTGCGGATACATCAGGAACTCCAGCATCGGCCCCTTGGCGCCCGGCAAGACGATGTCATGGGCAAAGTTATAGGCGAGCCAGTTGCCCTCCCATCCGCCGAACAGCGCCTTGCGGGCCGAGACGACCTTCGGATCGTTGATCGCGAGGTTGGCCGGCGGCTCTTCCAGTATCACCTTGCGCACGTCGGCCGGATCGACCGGCACCCAGCCAAGCCCGCTCAGATAGACTTCGGCGCGGCAATGCTGCGCGCGGGTGATGACCTCCGAGCCCGCGCCGAGACTCTTGTATCCGAAGCGCGATGGCGCGAGGCGGATGCCATAGACATCGCGGGCCGGAAGTCCCTGCGCGCGGGCGAGCCCGACGAACAGCGCGTTGAGATCGGCGCATTTGCCGTTGAGATTGCCGCTGGTCAGCATTGCGGCGATATCGCCGGTGCCGCAGCCCCGGGTCTTGGCGTTGCGGTAAGTGTTTTCGATGACCCAGTCGTAGATCTTCTGCGCCTTCTCCAAATCCGTGCGCGCATTGCCGGCGATCTTGTCGGACGTCGTCTTCACGATGCCGTCGGTCGGAATGAGTGCCGTGGGTGCGGTGTAGAGCTTGCGATCCGCGTCAGTGAGCGGCGCCGCGCTGCCCTTCTGTGTCAGGTCGATGGCGCGATCCTGCGCCGCCACCTGGCTGGTGATCTCGATGACCGGGGCAGACTGCCCCTGATCCCAGTCGACATGGACAAAGC
>JAEWHY010000490.1 GCA_023387555.1 Pseudomonadota bacterium | reverse complement strand
CGCGCGCGGGCGGCAAGGTCATCGGAAGCAACGCGAGGGCTGCGGACGCCATCACCGCTCCGATGTGCCGACCCATACGATGCGTCAACGCCGGCATTGTTGCTGAATCCATTTGCGGGAGGATACGGCACCGCCAAGGCGCAGACAAACCAGCAGCGGGCCAATACCCGGCGAAGGTCTTACTCCGCCGCCTCGGCCCGCTTCTTCTTCGGCCCGCCCTTGGCCAGCACCGGCTTGAGATATTGCCCGGTATAGCTGCGCTTTTCCTTGACCACGTCCTCGGGCGTGCCTTGCGCGACGATCTCGCCGCCGCCGTCGCCGCCTTCGGGGCCAAGGTCGATGATCCAGTCCGCGGTCTTGATGACCTCGAGATTGTGCTCGATCACCACCACCGAATTGCCGGTCTCGACCAGTTCGTGCAGCACGTCGAGCAGCTTGGCCACGTCGTGGAAATGCAGGCCCGTGGTCGGCTCGTCGAGGATGTAGAGCGTGCGGCCGGTGGCGCGCTTGCTCAATTCCTTCGCGAGCTTGATGCGCTGCGCCTCGCCGCCGGAGAGCGTCGTCGCCTGCTGCCCGATATGGATGTAGCCGAGGCCGACGCGCTGCAGCGTGGTCAGGATATCGCGGATCTTCGGCACCGCCTTGAAGAACTCGGCGCCTTCGTCGACCGTCATGTCGAGAACGTCGGCGATCGACTTGTTCTTGAAGGTGACGTCGAGCGTCTCGCGATTGTAGCGCTTGCCCTTGCAGGTCTCACAGGTGACGTAGACATCCGGGAGAAAGTGCATCTCGATCTTGATGACGCCGTCGCCCTGGCAGGCCTCGCAGCGGCCGCCCTTGACGTTGAAGGAGAACCGTCCCGGTTCATAGCCGCGCGCCTTCGACTCCGGCAGGCCGGCGAACCATTCGCGGATCGGTGTGAAGGCGCCGGTATAGGTCGCGGGGTTGGAGCGCGGCGTGCGGCCGATCGGCGACTGGTCGATGTCGATGATCTTGTCGATATGCTCCAGGCCCTCGATGCGGTCGTGCGGGGCAGGGGCATCGCTCGCGCCGTTCAGCTTGCGGGCGATCGACTTGTACAGCGTGTCGATCAGGAAGGTCGACTTGCCGCCGCCGGAGACGCCGGTGACGGCGGTGAACAAACCGAGCGGGATTTCGGCGGTGACGTTCTTGAGATTGTTGCCGCGCGCGTTGACCACCTTGATGGCGCGATGCTTCGACGGCGCGCGGCGCTCCGGGATCGGGATGCCGTATTCGCCGGTGAGATATTTGCCGGTGAGCGAATGCTTGTTCGCCATCACCTGATCGGGCGTGCCCTGCGCGACGATCTTGCCGCCATGCACGCCGGCGCCGGGGCCGATATCGAGCACGTAATCGGCGAGGCGGATCGCGTCCTCGTCATGCTCGACCACGATCACGGTGTTTCCGAGATCGCGCAGCCGCTTCAGCGTTTCCAGAAGCCGCGCATTGTCGCGCTGGTGCAGGCCGATCGACGGCTCGTCGAGCACGTAGAGCACGCCGGTCAGCCCTGAGCCGATCTGCGAGGCGAGCCGGATGCGCTGGCTCTCGCCGCCGGACAGGGTGCCGGAGGCTCTCGCGAGCGTGAGATATTCGAGGCCGACATCGACCAGGAAGCGCAGCCGGTCGCGGATCTCCTTGAGGATGCGGACCGCGATCTCGTTCTGCTGCTTGTTGAGCTGCGCCGGGATGTCTTCGAACCAGGCGGCGGCGCGCTTGATGCTCATATCGGAGACTTCGCCGATGTGCAGGCCGCCAATCTTCACGCACAAGGCTTCGGGCTTGAGGCGATAGCCATGGCAGGCGTCGCACGGCACGTCGGAAAAATACTTGCCGAGTTCCTCTCTGGCCCATTCGCTTTCGGTCTCGCGGAAACGGCGCTCCAGATTGGTGATCACGCCCTCGAACGGCTTCTTGGTCGTGTAGGACCGCAGGCCGTCGTCATAGGTGAACTTGATCTCGTCGTCGCCGGAACCGTAGAGGATCGCGTCCTGGGTCTTCTTGCCCAGCGCCTTCCACTTGGTGTCGAGCGTGAACTTGTAATGCTTGCCGAGCGCATCCAGCGTCTGCAGGTAATACGGCGAGGATGACTTGGCCCAGGGTGCGATGGCGCCCTTGCGCAGCGTCGCGTCCTTGTCGGGGATGACCAGTTCGGCATCGATATGCTGCTCGACGCCGAGGCCGCCGCATTTCGGGCAGGCGCCGAACGGATTGTTGAACGAGAACAGACGCGGCTCGATCTCGGCGATGGTGAAGCCGGACACCGGGCAGGCGAATTTCTCCGAGAAGATCATGCGCTCCTCGGCATGTGCGCCCTTCAGCCGTTTGCCTTCCGCCTGCTGGCCGCCGTCGGCAAATTCGGCCACCGCCATGCCTTCGGCCAGATGCAGCGCAGTCTCGAAGCTTTCCGCGAGGCGCTGCGCGATGTCGGAGCGCACCACGATGCGGTCGACCACGACGTCGATATTGTGCTTGAATTTCTTGTCGAGCGCCGGGGCGTTGGCGATCTCGTAATATTGCCCGTCGATCTTCAGCCGCTGGAAGCCGCGCTTCATCCAGTCGGCGATCTCCTTCTTGTATTCGCCCTTCCGGTCGCGCACCACCGGCGCGAGGATGTAGAGCCGGGTGCCCTCGGGCAGCGCCAGCACGCGATCGACCATCTGCGACACGGTCTGGCTTTCGATCGGCAGGCCGGTGGCGGGCGAGTAGGGAACGCCGACCCGCGCCCAGAGCAGGCGCATGTAGTCGTAGATCTCGGTGACGGTGCCGACGGTCGAGCGCGGGTTCTTCGAGGTGGTCTTCTGCTCGATCGAGATGGCCGGTGACAGGCCGTCGATCTGGTCGACGTCCGGCTTCTGCATCATCTCCAGGAACTGGCGGGCATAGGCCGACAGGCTCTCGACATAGCGGCGCTGGCCCTCGGCGTAGATGGTGTCGAACGCGAGCGAGGACTTGCCGGAACCGGAGAGGCCGGTGAACACCACCAGCGCATCGCGCGGCAGGTCGACGTCGACGTTCTTGAGGTTGTGCTCGCGGGCGCCGCGGATCGAGATCGTGCGGCGGTCCGAGGCGCGGGGAGGCTTGCGGGCTTTGTCGAACAGATCGTCGTTCATGCTGCCGGTCGATCAATACGGAGAGGTCCGGCGCACGCTGTGGACGGACACATGTTTGCGGGGAGCGTGTGTGCCCGCGAACATAGGAAGAACGATGGCTTTTCGCCAGTGCGACGATGGCATTGCAGGGTTACGACGCCGGGGCTGGGGACAAGTTCCGGGGCGCGGACCAAGCAAAAAGGGCCGGCGCTGGGCCGGCCCTTTCGCAAGAATGGCGATCGATCGCGGATCAGTATTTCGCGACCACCGGGCCTTTGCCCCAGTCGAACTTGTAGTTCAGGCCGGCACGGACGACCTGCATCTTGGCATCGTGATCGTGGCTGTAGCAGGAATTGGAGTCGAGGCTGTTGCAGGAAACGGTCTGATAGCCGCCGAGATCGGCATACAGATATTCCGCCTTGACCGACCAATTGTTGCCGAGCGCCCATTCGATGCCGCCACCGAGGGTATAGCCGCTCAGCAGCTTCGAACCGCTGACTGCCTGGGACGACGTCGGGTAGATGGTCGAATCGGCGGTGTCGAGATCGCTCCCAGCCCAGCCGCCCGTGAAGTAAACCAGCGTGCGATCCATGGCGTAACCGATGCGGCCGCGCACCGTGTAGAGATTTTTCAACTCGACGGATTGCGTGACCGTGTTGGGCGTGAACGGCCAGCCAATCGACACGTCGGTGATGCCAGCCGACTGCTTGAAGAAGCTGACGTCGCCCTCGACACCGAAGACCCAGTTGCCGGCCTGCCAGTTGAAGCCAGCCTGGAAGCCTCCCATGAAGCCGTCGAGGCCATAGGAATTCGTGCCGGTCGACTCGCGAAGAGCGATTGCCGCAGGAACGTCGAAAGCAGCCCCGTTGCTGATGTTCCGCCACGAGGTATCCACGTCGGACCATGCATAACCGGCGTTGCCGCCGATATAGAAGCCCGACCAGTTATGGATCACAGGCACGGCAGCCGGCGCCTTGTAGACAGGACGAGCGATGTCCGCTGCGTTGGCCGCCGAAGCGACTGCAAGCGCACTGGCGATCACGACCCCCGAGATAATTTTCTTCATTGCAACACAACTTCCTGAGATGAGACGGTAACGCGCACGGTTTATTTCGATTTACCTCCCGTTTACTATGGCGATTGGGACACACCTTCGGGGCATTGCGGAACTTTTGCAGGCATATGAGCCAATGACCGCTTCACGCGGCGTCGTGTCGCAATATCGCAGGATGCGGGCCTTTCGCGAGACAACGTGCGGTGCCGCAAAATTGCCGGCGGTCAGTGGCCCTTTGGATAAAAAGCGCGATTCGTTCTTGGGGCATGATGCAGATCGCGGAGATTTTTGGTTTGGCAGGCGATGGGTTTCGCTGCGCTCAGCTCATCCTACGGATCCAGTATTGCCGAAGGGGAAGTGTCGTGGACCGATGTGTCCTCATAGCCGCATGAGCGAAGCGACATGCGGGACGATGCGCCCCGGATATCGCTTCGCTGATCCGGGCTGCACTTGATCGTCGTCATTGTCGTTTTACAGCGACGGGCGGACGCGGCAGTGATGCCTTGAGGACAATGGCGGGAGTAAATCGCCGCCAAGGAAGCGGCCAAGGAAAGCGGCCAAGGAAAGCGACCAGGGAAAACGACCAAAAAGAAGGGCCGGCACATGGCCGGCCCGAAGGATGGAGGTTCCGTCGGACGTCGCCGGGACGGGTCGGCGTTCCGTCAGTATCGCGCCACGACCGGCGAGGTCGGGCCTTTGCCCCAGTCGAACTTGTAGTTCAGGCCGGCCTTGAGCGTGTGGACGGACTCAAGCTCATGCCGGAAGCAGAAGTTGCCGCCGCCCCCGTTGCTACAAACGTCGGCGTCGTTGAGGGCGATGTACAGATACTCGATCTTGAAGGACCAGTTGTTGATCCAGGCCCATTCGAGGCCGCCGCCAACCGCCCAGGTCGTCAGCGTTTCATCGCTCCTGGCGTCGACAAAGCCTCCGCATCCAGCCCAGCAGTGGACGCCCCGCTCCAGATTGACGAAAGCGGCGCCACCCTTTGCGTAGAGCAGGGTGCGATCCCAGGCGTAACCGAGCCGGCCGCCGGCGAAGCCGTACCATTCGCCAACCCTGCTGTGTGCGGCGACATCGAAGCCGGGGTTGAATGGGTTGCGGGCGACGCCGTCCAGCTTGATGTAACCGAATTCGCCTTCAAGACCCCAGACCCACGGCGAACCGTATGCCTGCCAGTTCCAGCCGACGGTGGCGCCGCCGATGAAACTGGTATCGCTGTCGTGTGACCAGTGTGCGCCGCCGGCCCAGCCGTTCAGGTCGTGATGGCTTCCGTCGGCACCCCATGCGCCGCCGGCAAATCCGCCGATATAGAAGCCGCTCCAGTTGTAGACGACAGGTGCAGGTGCGGGAGGCGGAGCCTTATAGGCCGGCCGCAGGTCCGCGGCATTGGCCGAAACGCAAAGCGCAGTAGCGAAAAGTGCTGTCATTCCCAAGCGAGTTTGCCACATGGTGATCCCCCGTCGGCAGAACCTCATTTCGGATATCGCAACTTCAATATACGCCAGGATTGCGGGATTTGTGTGATGTTCCTGCAACGTGTGTTCAGTTAATGCGGCCGGCCTTCCTGCGGGAACTATTTTGGTGTTGACATTGCCGACGGTAGTTAGGTGTGGCGATGGGAGGTTGTGCTGCGCTGAAATCTGTTCAGAAGCGAGAAAATGTTGGGAGGCAAGCGGATCCGGTGGGACGGCTGAGTCCGAACCGATGGCCCCACGGTGTGCGTTAGTCGTCCCGTCACCTGTGCCGTATCGAAGCGGTCATTCACGCCGAGCCGGATGTTGAGTCGAGCCAAAGCCCCGACGTGACGCGCCACAGGTCGCAAGTCTTTCGACGGTATCGCGGTAGCAAGGCGGGTTCGCGCTTCCGCAACTCTTTTGGGCGACCATGCGCAGGAACCGACTTGGCGGGGCCGGCTTTATCCCCTTCAATAGCAAATCACGTCCGTATCGAGGTTTTCCATGGCCACGCGTGCGTACTGGTCGGGCCGCATCAGGCTCGCCCTGGTTTCGATCCCGGTCGAGGTGCTGCCGGCCACCAAATCGACAAGCCGCATATCGTTCAACCAGATCCACGAGCCCAGCGGCAAACGCATCCGCTATGAGAAGGTGGTGCCCGGCATCGGTCCCGTGGAAGCGGCCGATATCGTCAAGGGCTATGAGGTCGAGAAGAACAAATACGTCATCCTGACCGACGATGAGATCAACGACGTCAAGCTCGAGGCCAAGAAATCGATCGACCTGACGCAGTTCGTCGACGAGGACGCCATCGATGCGGTTTATTTCGACCGGCCGTTCTATATCGTGCCGTCCGACGAGGATGAGGATGCGGCCGAGGCCTATATCGTTTTGCGCGATGCGCTGAAGAAGACCAAGAAGATCGGACTGGGCCAGCTCGTGGTGCGCGGGCAGGGTTCGATCGTGGCGATCAAGCCCTATGGCAAGGGCCTTCTGATGGAGACCCTGCGTTACGCCGACGAGATCAGGAAATCGGGCGAGGCGTTCGATACCTTGCCCGCGAAGAAGGTCGATGCCGATCTCGTGTCGCTCGCCGAGGAACTGATCCAGAAGAAGGCTGGCGACTTCCAGCCGGAGAAGTTCAAGGACACCTACACCGCGGCGTTGCGTGAACTGATCAAGGCCAAGCAGGAAAAGCGGGCGCCGCGCGAGATCGAGGAGGCGCCGCCGGTCTCCAACGTCATCAACCTGATGGATGCGCTCAAGCGCAGCGTGGGGAAGGGTGGCGGCGAGGAGGCGAAAGCCGGCAGCGCGTCCAAGGCGAAAGAGCCGGCACGCAAGACCGCGTCGAAGGCCAAGTCCGCCAAGACCGCATCGGGCAAGGCCGCGAAGACCGCGAAGAAGACCAGCCGCCGCAAGGCGGCGTGACCGTGGCTTCCCCTGCGCATGAGGCTGTTGCATGCCCCGCGGATCGCTGAGCGAGTATCACGCCAAGCGTGATTTCGGACGGACGGCGGAGCCGAGGGGCGCGGTGGGCAGGCCGAAGACCGCGAAGCTGCGCTACCTGATCCAGAAGCACGCCGCCCGCGCGCTGCATTACGATTTCCGGCTGGAATGGAACGGCGTCCTGATGAGCTGGGCGGTGCCGAAAGGCCCGAGCGAAGACCCGGACGACAAGCGGCTCGCGGTCCGCACCGAAGATCATCCGATCGAATACGGCTCGTTCGAGGGCACGATCCCGAAAGGCGAGTATGGCGGCGGCACCGTGATGTTGTGGGACACCGGCACCTGGACGCCGCAGGAGCCGGACGTGGACGAGCAACTGCGCAAGGGCAAGCTCGCCATCATCC
>JAEWHY010000478.1 GCA_023387555.1 Pseudomonadota bacterium | reverse complement strand
AAGCAGAACTGGGATGCAGACGACCGGCAAAATTGGTTTGCCTATCACGGCAATCTCGCGCGGATGCTTGGTGTGCAGATCCGTCATGCCATTCGCGGCGGTGGCGGTCCCGCACCGAAGCCCGCCTTGCAGATTGCGGTCGGCCATTATCGTCAGCCCTGGCAGAGGCGCCGGCAGGCGAAGTTCTTTCGCCGCTTCGACGAGGCCGCCTTGCGGGATATGCGATATGTATTCGTCGCCTTTCACAAGGATCCCGAACAGGCGCTCAACTATCAGGCTCCGTTCTGGAGCAATCAGCTTAATACGGCGGCCCTGCTGTCGGGGGCGCTGCCGGCTGGCTTCCACCTCCTCGTGCGCGAGCACCGCAGAAATATCGGACGGCGGCCGACGGATTTCTATCGTCAGCTTCTTCGCATGCCCGGTGTCACGCTCATCGACGGCCTCGACGACCAGTTCAAATACATCGCCAATGCCGACCTGGTGGTGACCGAAAACGGATCGACCGGCTGGGAAGCGCTGATGTTGGGCCGCCCGGTGCTGACACTCGACAATACGTTCTACGACGGAGCGAAGCTCGCGCAGCGCGTCCGCGATCCGGAAAATCTCGCGATGTCGATCGTCGATGCGCTGGCAACACCTGCGCCGACCGAGGCCGCCGACCACGATCACGCGCTCGGCTGGATGCTCGATGCGGAATGGGCGACCTCGGCGCCGGCCGATCCCGCGGACTATGATGCCATTCTCAACGGTTTGCGGGCGGCGCTCGAAAACCGGGCCAAACCCAGACAGACAGTGGTTCCATCAACCGATGAATGATCAGCTTCACTTTGTGCCGCGCGCGGAATTCGACCGCGTGCGCAAGCTCAACATGGGACCGTATCAGCGCGCGGCGCTGTTTGCCGATTTGTGCCGGCTCAATACGCTGTCAATGATCGCTTATGCCGGCTCCGGGCATATCGGTTCGAGCTTCAGCTCGCTCGATATTGTCACCTGGCTGCTGCTCGAGGAGTTGCGCGATCCAGCAAACGCCAAGACCGGCAGCGGCGATGTGTATTTTTCGTCCAAGGGGCACGATGCGCCAGGCCTTTACGCCGCGATGATCGCGTGCGGCCTGCTCCCGGCCGAAAAGATGCGGCAGTTGCGGCGGCTGGGCGGCCTGCCGGGCCATCCGGATGTCGGCACGGACCATATCGTCGCCAACACCGGTTCGCTCGGGATGGGCATTTCCAAAGCCAAGGGCATGGTCTTCGCGGACCGGCGCCTTGGCCGCAAGCGCCGCATCTTCGTGATGCTCGGCGATGGCGAACTGCAGGAAGGGCAAATCTGGGAGTCGCTCGTATCGGCGGCCAATCACAAGCTCGAAGAGATCACGGTGATCGTCGATCACAACAAGCTGCAGTCGGATGTTCTGGTCAAGAACACCAGTGACCTTGGCGATCTCGAAGCAAAGTTCACCGCTTTCGGATGGAGCGTCGCGCGCTGCGACGGGCACGACATCGAAGCCTTCAGCAATGCCCTGCGTTCGCTCGCGAAGGCCGACGGCAAGCCGAAGATTCTGATCGCCGACACCGTGAAGGGCAAAGGCGTTTCCTTCATGGAAGCGACGGCGATCGCCGCGGACGGCCAGCTTTATCGCTATCACAGCGGTGCGCCGGCGGTTGACGACTATGTGCGCGGCGCCGAGGAACTGATCGCCCGTGCCAACGCCGCATTGGCGGCGGTCGGGGCAACGCCTCTGCAACTGGAAAACGATGTGCGGCCGCAACGCGCCGCGCCGCACGATCCGGAGCGGATGGTCCCGGCTTACACCGACGCGTTAATTGCGGCCGCCACCCGTAATTCGAAGATCGTGGCGCTCGACGGCGACCTCGTGCTCGACACCGGCCTCATTCCTTTCCGCGAGCGGTTTCCGGACCGGTTCGTTGAATGCGGGATTGCCGAGCAGGACATGGTCTCCCAGGCGGGCGGTATGGCACTGCAAGGTCTCCTGCCTGTCGTGAATTCATTCGCCTGCTTCCTTGCGGCGCGGCCGGCCGAGCAGATTTTCAATAACGCCTCCGAGCGGACCAAGGTCGTGTATGTCGGCTCGCTGGCGGGCGTATTGCCCAGTGGGCCCGGTCATTCGCATCAGCAGGTGAACGATATCGCGCTGCTGCACGCGATTCCGGGGCTCGAAATGGTTGAGCCGTGCTGCGCCGCCGAAGTGGCGCCGTTGCTCGATTACCTTCTCGAAGCCGCGCCGCGCAGCGGATACCTGCGTCTGGTGTCGATCCCGTGCGAGATTCCGTACGCTTTGCCGAAGGATTATCAGCCGAAGCCGGGTGTCGGTATCGAACTGCGCGCCGGCAAGGATGCGATCGTGTTCGGATACGGCCCCGTGCTGTTGCCGCAGGCGTGGCATGCCGCGGAGTTGCTGGCAAAGCAGGGGATCGATGTCGCGGTCGTCAACTTGCCTTGGCTCAATCAGGTCGATGCGGCCTGGTTGAAAGCGGCCGTCTCGGGACGGCGCGCCGTGATCACGCTCGACAATCATCTGGTCAAGGGCGGCCAGGGGCAGATGATCGCAGCGGCAGTTGCAGGGCTTGGCCTGGAAAAGGCGCCGCGGCTGCGGTCGCTCGGCCTGAGCGATTTCCCGCTTTGCGGCCAGAACGACGAAGTGCTTCGCGCCCATGGCCTCGACGCTGAAAGTCTCGCGGGCGCAATCGCGGAAACGCTGAAGTCGTAACGCAGGCAATTCGTCCCGGTCGATGCAACACAGAGATTCCATGCAGAGCGATACAGACTTGCGAAATCTGCATGTGCTGGCACTCATGCCGCCGGCTCGCAAGGACCGGACCACCTATCTCGTGCAGGTTCTGGAGGCGGCAAAAGTACGCTGGAACTGGCGGGTGAGCGTTCTGTGCGACGGTCTGGAGCGCGATGACTTTCGTTCCATCACCGCACCCGACGGTCATGCCATCGGCCGGCCCCATCTCCTCAAAGAAGGGGACTGGGAGCATGATCCGGCCGAAGTCCAGCGGACCGAGGAAAGCATGCGGGTGGCCGAACGTGCGGCCGGGACCACGGCCGGGCGCATCATCCTAGCCGCCGGCCACAGTGTCGGGCGCGGCTATAACCTCTCGGTGCGCCACATTCGAAAATATCTTCTGGTACGCCGCGTCATCTCGGACAACCGCGAGCCATTGCGGATCGTCCGCAGGCTATTCCGCTTTGCCGAGGAGATGCTCGACCGCGAGAAGCCGGATCTTGTCTACGCCTTCGAGTGGGCGACGCCGCTGCACCATTCGGTATGGCTTGCAGCGCGAAAGCGCGGAATCCCATGTGTCGTCCTGCGATACTCGAAGGTTTTGCCCGACCAGGCCTTCTGGACGAGCGACCGCGTGATGATGAACGAGCGCGCCATTGCCATCGGCGAAACGATGCGGAAGTCCGGCGCGCCGATCAGCGATCAGGCCCGCGCTTATATCAGCGCGTTCCGCGACAAGCCGCGGGTGATCAACTACATCGCCACGCGCTGGAGCAACAAGGCGAGCCGCGGATTCCTGCGCTGGCACTGGCAGAACGGTCAGGTCGTCATCCGCGAATTCGTCAACCGCTTCAGGGGCCAGGATCTGGCTCTTCGCGAGCCGCCGTTCTCGCGCTTCGCGCGGTATTATCATTCGCTTTATCTTGGCTTTGCGCACCAGAAATTCTTCCACGTCCTGGACGAGGAGACGCTGGCGAAGACCAAGTATGTGTATTTTCCCCTGCACAAGGAAGCGGAGCTCGCTCAGACCTTTCAGGCGACGCTATGGCATGACCAGCGCAATACCGTCCGTGTGCTCGCCAGCATGCTGCCGCATGGATACCGTCTGCTGGTGCGCGAACATCGGATGAATCTAGGGCATCGGCCGACCAGGAGTTTCAAGGAATATGCCGATATTCCGAATGTGACGATGATCGATCCCTACGATTCGCAGTTCAAATATCTCAAGCATGCCGATCTGGTTGTGACCGAGAATGGCTCGTCGGGATGGGAAGGGCTGATGCTTGGTCGGAACGTTCTGACCGTCTCGCGGACATTCTATGATGGCGCCGGCCTTTCCATCCAGTTGCGGGATCCCGAGCAGCTCAACGCCGTTGTGCTCGATGCCCTCTCCAGGGAGCCTGCGCCGGCTTCGCCGGAACGCGAGCACGCGCTGGGCTGTGTCATCGATGCCGAGCGCCAGACCACCTTTCCGACAACGAAGGAAGGGGCGGAAACCGCCCTCGATCGTCTGAAGGAAACCTTGCTGGCGGGGCAAATGGCCCCGACGGACAGGCAGGTGTGACCGGAGTGAACGACCATGGGGGAGCGATGCCCAAGGAGATCCCCCTGCGAAATTCTTATCAGCCTGTCCGGCGGAAGTGACCGGCCCCGGAACAGGGACCTCAAGTTCAGATGGTAAAACGCGTTAAAAATCTCACAGCAATCCTGCGCCGGCTGGGCATACCGCCTATCCAAGTAGCGGTGCCGGTCAGTTTGAGCGTCGTTTCGGCGGTCCTGGAAGGAGTCGGCGTTGCGATTCTACTGCCGATCTTCGAGATCTTCAAAGCCGGTGATGCGGCCAGCATCGACACGCTGCAAGGAAAGCACTGGGATTTCCTGCGGTCGATTGCCGGCTTTTTCGGGCTGAAGGTCTCTCTGGCCCTGCTGCTTTGCATCAGTTTTGCATTCATTGTTGCGCGTCAGGCCGTCAGCTACCTCAACGAGCGCCAGCAGAACCGGATGCGAAGAGGCGCCGCCGATCGGATTCGTCGTCGTGCCTTCAACGGCTTTCTGCGGGCGAATACCAGCAGCCAGGATTCCTCGCGGATCGGCGAGATGGCTGCGGGTCTCACGGTCGTGGTCGGAGGAGCAATGGCAGCCCTATTCGGGCTCATTAGCAATATCGGCCGATCGCTATTGATCGCTGTTTACCTGCTCGGGTTGTTCCTGCTGTCGTGGCAGATGACGCTGATCGCCCTGGTCGCCATTGGCCTTTTTGGCTATCTGGCACGCAATCTGTTCCTGGAAGTCAAAAAGGCTGGAGCTGCGATCACCAAGGCCAATATCGATCTCAGCTCGTTCATGATCGAACGGTTGCGGCACGTCCGGCTGATCCGACTGTCGGGTACGGAACGGGCCGAAGCTGCCGCCTTCGCCAAGCTCAGCCACGAAGAGGCGCGGCAGGCACTGCATCAGTCCATGATCAGCGCCCGCCTTTCACTGCTGCCGGAGCCGATTGCGCTTGGCTTTGCCTATGGCGTGCTGTTCATCGGAGGTTATGTGTTCGGCCTCGGACTGGACCGTCTCGGCATGTTCGTGGTGGTGCTGATGCGTCTGATGCCGACGGTGCGCGGCCTGATCGGTGATTACAATAAGATCATGGGACGATGGCCGGAGGTCGCCAAGATCAACGAAATCCTGGTCACGTTGGACAAGGCGCGGGAGGCGCCCGGCGGCAAGATCCAGTTCGCCCGGCTCGATAACGCTGTCACTTACGACAACGTGTTTTTTAATTATGCCGGCGGTGACAGCCCGGCGCTTCAGGGCGTTTCCGTCAGCCTTCCGGCGCGCCGCATGACCGGTCTCGTGGGTCCGTCCGGTGCCGGCAAGTCCACCTTTATCGATCTGTTGCCCCGGTTGCGCGATCCCTCGGATGGTGAAATCCGTTTCGACGGCACCCCGATCAAGCAGTTTGCCACGGAATCCCTGCGTGCCGGAATTGCTTTCGTCCCGCAGGAGCCGCAAATCTTCAACATCACCGCGGGCGAGCACATCCGCTACGGCAAGGAAGATGCAACCGACGAGGAGGTCCGCGAAGCGGCGCGGCTCGCCGGCGCCCTTGGCTTCATCGAGGCCCTGCCGCAAGGGTTCAACACGCTCCTCGCCGACGGCGGAAAACGCCTGTCCGGCGGACAGCGGCAGCGCATCGACATCGCCCGCGCGCTGGTTCGCCGGGCACCGATCCTGATCCTCGACGAACCCACCAGCGCGCTGGACGCGGACGCCGAGGCTGCCTTCCGCGATGCCTTGCAGACGTTGCGGCGGGAAACCGATCTTACCATCATCGTCATCGCCCACCGCCTCTCGACGATCGCCGATGCCGACCAGATCGTGGTGCTCAACAAGGGGAAGGTCGAAGCCGTCGGCAGCCACGACGAACTGGTTCAAGGCAACAACTGGTATGCGCGCGCCTTCGAGAAGCAGCATGCGGCGCATTCGATCCGCGCGGTGGAACTGATCAACCACATCCGCTGAACAAAAGGCGTTTTCCGTATCCATGAATACGTTCTCCAAGACCGAGCAAATCGAACAGTTTTCGCCTGCGGACCTGACCGGCAAATCCGTTCTGGTCACCGGCGGCACCGGATCTTTCGGGAAGGCCTTCGTCCGCCATGTCCTGGCGACGGGCGCGCCCAAGCGGCTGATTGTGTTCTCGCGCGACGAACAGAAGCAGTTCGACATGCAGCACGAATTCCCGATGAAGGCCTATCCGGCGCTTCGTTATTTCATTGGTGACGTTCGCGACCGCGAACGCCTGCAGATGGCGATGCGCGGTGTGGATTACGTCATCCATGCCGCGGCCCTGAAGCACGTGCCTGCGGCCGAATACAATCCGTTCGAGTGCATCCAGACCAATGTCCACGGCGCCGAGAACGTGGTCCGCGCGGCGATCGATGTCGGGGTGCGGAAGGTGATTGCCTTGTCCACCGACAAGGCGGCCAATCCGGTCAACCTGTATGGTGCGTCCAAGCTTGCCGCGGACAAGATTTTCGTCGCCGCCAATCATTTGAGCGGCAGGGAAGGCCCACGCTTCGCCATCGTGCGGTACGGCAATGTGCTGGGCTCGCGTGGTAGCGTTGTGCCGTTTTTCTGCCGGCTGATCGCCGGAGGCGCGACCAGCCTGCCGGTCACCGATCCGGCGATGACGCGCTTCACCATCACGCTCGACGAGGGTGTCGCGTTCGTTCTTTCGTCGCTGCAGATGATGCGGGGCGGCGAGATCTTCGTTCCGAAAATTCCGAGCTTGCGGTTGCAGGAGCTGGTCGAGGCGCTGGCACCGGGTATGATGATCGACTGCGTCGGTGTGCGTCCGGGCGAAAAGTTGCATGAGGTGCTGATCACCGAGGACGAGGCGCGCACCACGATCGATCTGCCGGATCGCTACGTGGTCGAGCCCGCCATCCATCTCTACGAATACAATAGTCTCGCCGAGGCCGGACATCCGCGCGTTCCGGCCGGCTTCTATTATCGCAGCGATACCAACACCGCCTGGATGAACGTGGCGGAGACGCGCGAGATGCTGCGCCAAGAGGGTTATCTGCCGGCCGTCGAAGGCGAGAGGTGATGCCAAAGCGCTGGCTGATTACCGGGACCGGAGGGTTGCTGGCGGATTATCTGATCGCAGCCTGCAGCCGCCACGGCGATGTCGTCGCGACCGGCCGGTCGGAGGGCGAGGTGCGGTGCGATCTGACCGACTCTGCCGCCGTTCGATCGATGCTGTTGGACACCAAGCCTAACATCGTTGTCCATGCCGCAGGATTAACGAATGTTGACCGCTGCGAGCGCGAGCCCGAACAGGCGTTTGCGGCGAACCGTGATGCTGCGGCCCACCTCGCGGCCGAATTGCCCGCCAACGCGCGTATCGTTTTCATCTCGACCGACCAGGTCTATCCGGACAGTGCCGGGCCGCATGTCGAGGCGCAGACCGCGCCGGTCAACGTCTATGGACAAAGCAAGCTCGCCGGCGAGCTTGCGGTGCAACAGCATCCGGGTGCATTGGTGCTGCGGACGAATTTCTTCGGTGCCTCGCGACGCCCCGGTCGCGCGAGTCTCAGCGATTTCGTGATCTGCGGCCTCGGCAAGCGGCAGGCGGTGACATTCTTTTCGGACATCCTGTTCTCGCCGCTGCACATGACGACGCTGAGCGAACTGGTTGTCGAGATGGCGGAACGCGGCGTGACCGGTGTCTTCAACGCGGGTTGCCGCGATGGTGCGAGCAAGGCTGATTTTGCGCTCGCGGTGGCGCGCCACACGGGGTTGCAGACCGAAACCGCGAGCATTGGCACGTCGGCGGTCATGCCCGATCGGGCGCCGCGTCCAAAGGACATGCGCATGGATGTCGGTAGGATCGAAACCGCCATCGGGCGCCCCATGTCCAGCCTCGAAGCAGAAGTCGCAAAGCTATGAGCAAGACATTCACCATCGGCCGCCATCCCATCGGCCTTGCGCACCCGACCTATTTCGTCGCCGACATTGCGGCGAACCACGACGGTTCGCTGGAACGCGCCAAGGAATTGATCCATCTTTGCGCGGAGGCCGGTGCCAATGCAGCGAAATTCCAGAATTTCCGCGCCCAGACCATCGTGTCTGACCGCGGCTTTCGGTCTCTCGGCTCGCAGCTTTCGCATCAGGCGAGCTGGAAGAAGAGTGTGTTCGAAGTCTATCAGGACGCCTCGATTCCGATGGAATGGACCGCCGAACTGAAGGCCGCGTGCGATGCGGCCGGGATCGATTATTTCACCTCGCCCTATGATCCCGGCATTCTGGATGAGCTTGCGAAATATGTCGTTGCCTGGAAAGTCGGGTCGGGCGACATCACTTGGCCGGACATCATCGAGGCGATGGCCGCGCGCCATCTTCCCATTCTGATCGCGACCGGCGCCGCTGATATGGACGATGTGCGGCGCGCGATGGCCGCCGCACGCAAGCACGAGGACCGAATCGTTCTCATGCAATGCAACACCAATTATACCGGCAGCCTGGAGAACTTCAGCCAGATCGCACTCAACGTGCTGAAGACCTACGCACGCGAGTTCCCGGATGTGGTTCTCGGGATCAGCGACCACACACCGGGTTGTGCGGTGGTGCTGGGTGCCGTCACCCTTGGCGCGCGCGTGGTCGAGAAGCATTTCACGGATGATCGCAATCGCGTCGGCCCCGACCATGCCTTCTCGATGAGCCCGTCCGACTGGCGCGATATGGTCGACCGCACGCGGGAGCTCGAAGTGGCGCTCGGCTCGGAAGACAAGCATGTGATGAAGAACGAGGAGCAGACTTATGTGCTCCAGCGCCGGGCGCTGCGCGCCGCGCGGCCGATCGGCAAGGGCCAGCGTATCGAGGCCGCCGATCTCATTCCGCTGCGGCCGTGCCCGCGCGATGCCCTGCCGCCGTACCGCATGAACGACTTGGTCGGCCGGAAGGCCGTTCACGACATTCCGGAAGGGGAGTGCGTGCGGATATCGGACGTCCGGTAACAGGCGTCCTGTGAAAGCTGCTATTGTCATTCCGGCGTTCAATGAAGCCGAGTCGATTGCTGCGGTGGTGATGGCGGTGAAAGTTTACGGCACGCCTGTCGTGGTCGACGACGGTTCAACCGATGACACCGGGGCGCGGGCTTCAGCGGCGGGGGCTGTGGTGGTCCGCCAGCATCCGAACCGTGGCTATGATGCGGCTCTGGCGCGTGGCTTCGAGAAGGCAGACGAGATCGGGGCGGACATTGTCGTGACTGCCGATGCGGACGGTCAGCTCAGTCCTGCGTCGATCCCCGTGATCATCGGATGCCTGGAGCAGGAGTCTGCGCAAATGATCCTAGGCACACGCGAAACCGGTGCCGCGCGCTGGTCGGAAGCCTTGTTCAATTTCTATACGCGGCTACGCTTCGGAGTCCCTGACATCTTGTGCGGAATGAAGGGGTTTCGCATCGAAACCTATCGCGCCCATCGTGCTGGCATGGACAGACCGAGCGTCTATACCGCTATGGCATTGGCGGCTTTGCGGTCTGGAACGCCTTTCGCGTTGGTGACGGTGGCAGTGAAAGCGCGGCCGGGTGCATCGCGTTTCGGAGGTGCTTTGAGGGGCAACGCCAAGATTATGCGGGCGCTGGGCCACGCGCTCGCGGCTGACCTGTTGCGGCGATGACATCTGCCCCGAAACCACTGGTCTTTCTTTGCGGGCATCGCAAGTCCGGCACTACCTTGCTGGCAAACCTGCTCGATGACCATCCGCAACTCGCAGTCTACCCGATCGATCTCGCTCTGCTTTACGCGTATTTCCCGGATTACGTCTCCTCGCACGTCGAGCCGACAGAGCGGCGGGCGCGCCTTCGGCAGATCCTGTTCGACGATTTGCGCCGTCGCGTGGATGCAGGTTCGCTTGACGTCGATGCGCTAGAGCAGCGCTATCTTGCCGACCTGCCGGAAGCGGCTATGGCCCGGCCCGATGCCCTGATCGCGCGCCTGATGGCGGCCTATCGGGCAGTGACTGGCGAGACTGCGAAGCGATACGGTGTCTTCAAGGAGACCAGCATCGAGATCTATGCCGCCGAGATAATGGGCTGGTTTCCCGATGCGCACTTCATTCATCTGGTGCGCGACCCGCGAGATAATTTTGCCGCGCTTGCAGCAGGGGTCGAGTCTCACTATGGACGCATGGGTGAAGATCACAACCGCACGCTCGCAAGTCTGCTCAACCGCGTGCGGACCGGCTTCCGCATGGGGCGGATCAATCGCGCGGAAATCGGCCAGGACCGTTATCTGATCCTGCGGTTCGAGGAGCTTGCCACCGCACCGGAACCGACGATGCGAACCGTAGCAGATTTTCTCGGTATCGAATTCACGCCCTCGCTGCTCTCGCCGACCACGCGCGGTCAGCCCACCGGCGGAAATGCGTTCGACGGCGTGCGCACCTTCGAGGTGAACAGCCGCAATGTCGAGCGCTGGCGTGAGCGCATTTCGCCACAGGATGCGCAGGTCATCGAGTTTCACCTGGCCGACGAGATGGCGGAATACGGTTACAACCCGGTGTTCGGCGAAATCGAGCAGGCAAGGGCCGCGGCCGAATTCTATAAGTGGCAGAACTACGCGTATTTTTACAGCGACCGCTTTGCGCATGGTCTCGTTCGATGAGTGCGATGCCGCAGATCACGCCGGCTGACGCCGACAGCGCCGAGCAGATCGAGGCGCTGTTCGACCGGCTGTGGCCGCTGCTGCGCTCGTTGACCGGCGAGGGCGTTCGCGAGACCCATGACATTCTGTCCGAGTATCTGCCCTTGCAGCGGATCGAGGTGTCGTCCGGCACCCGTGTGTTCGACTGGACCGTGCCGGATGAATGGGTGGTGCGTGAGGCCTATGTCATCGCGCCGGACGGCCGCCGCATTCTGGACGTCGCCGAGAACAACCTGCGGCTCGTGAATTATTCCGTGCCGTTCCGGGGGACGCTGTCCCGCGCTGCGCTGGACGCCCATCTGCACAGCCGGCCCGAGATGCCCGACGCGATCCCTTACGTGACGAGCTATTACGAGCCGAGGTGGGGCTTTTGTCTGAGCGAGAACGAGCGGGCGGCGCTGCCGGACGGCGATTATACCGTCGTGGTCGACACCGAATTGAAGCCCGGCGCGCTGACGATTTCCGAAGCGGTGCTGCCCGGCAGCGAGACCGACGAAGTCCTGATTTCGACCTATACGTGCCATCCCTCGCTGGCCAACAACGAACTTTCGGGTCCGCTGGTCGCGGCGATGCTGTACCGCAGACTCGCCGCGTGGCCGGAGCGGCGGCTGACCTATCGTTTCGTCTTTGCGCCGGAAACGATTGGAGCCATCGCCTATCTGTCGCTGCGCGGCGATCACCTACGCCGGCATCTGGTGGGCGGTTATGTTGCGACCTGCTGCGGACTGAACACGCATTTCACCTACAAGCGATCGCGTCGCGGCAACACGCTTGCAGATCGGGCCGCGATCAAGGCTCTGGAATCGATTGGCGCAGAATATCGCCTGCGCGACTTCGCGCCGACCGGGAGCGATGAGCGGCAATATTGTTCGCCGGGCTTCAACCTGCCGGTCGGTTCCCTGATCCGGGGCGTCTACGGCGAGTACGCCGAATATCACACCTCGCTCGACAACAAATCGCTGATCGACTTCGCCGCGCTCCGGGGCAGCGTCGATGTGTATGAAGCGATGTGTCGGACGCTGGACCGCAATGTGACATTCGAGAATCTCGTGCCCTATTGCGAGCCGCAGCTTGGACGCCGCGGATTGTACCCGACGCTGGGCGCAGCCGATCAGGCCAAACGCGTGCAGGCCATGATGTGGGTGATCAATCTCTCCGATGGCGCCCACGATCTGCTGTCGATTGCCGAGCGCAGCGGGCTTCCCGTCGATCAGCTCTGGTCGGCTGCGATTGCGGCCGAGAAGGCAGGCGTCCTGCGCCGCGTCCATAGGAGCGAGCCGGTTCATGCCTGAAGAATGGCGTCCGGCTGTCGCTATCGTGCAGACGCGCATGACCTCATCGCGTCTGCCCGGCAAGGTCATGAAGCCGCTTGCGGGCGCGCCGCTGATCCGCCGCATGATTGAGCGCATGCTACGTATCGCAGGCATCGATCGCGTGGTGGTCGCGCTTGCGGAGGGCAAGGCGCATGATCCGGTGATCGGCGCATTGGACGGGCTTGATGTCACGATTACGCGCGGCAGCGAGGAGGACGTCCTGTCGCGCTATGCCGTTGCGGCGCGCATGACAGGGGCCGCGACCGTGATGCGTATCACCTCGGATTGTCCGCTGCTCGACCCGCAGGTGAGTGCGTCGGTCCTCGCGGCCTATACGAATGCTCGTGCATCGGGCATCCGCTACGCCCGCACATCGGCCGTGTCGGGCTTTCCGCATGGGTTCGACACTGAGGCGTTCGAGGCGGCGGCCCTTCATGAGGCGGATGCGAAGGCTACAGAGCGCTTCGACCGCGAGCATGTGACGCCGTATCTGTGGAAGCAGCCGGAGCAGTTTCCGTCGGTGATTCTGGATGCGAAGCCCGATCGCAGGAACTGGCGGCTCACCGTCGATACGGCGGAAGACTACCGGATTGCGTCGGAAATTTATGACGCGCTTTATCCGAGTAATCCGCATTTCGGATATGCCGAGATCAAGGCCCTGTTCGAGGCACGTCCCGAGTTGCGGGCTGCATCCGAAAATGCATTCGCTGCTGCTGCCCATGCTGCAACGCGTTAACCCGGAGAGGCCGGTGATCCCGGCCGATATCGACAGCGCGCTGGCGTTGCCGAACTGGCGGCGGGATGTCCGCTGGCCGGTTGGACTCGCGGAAGCCAACTCCATCTGCGCCGATCAGGCGCGCGATGCGCTGGCCTTCGTGCGTGCGCTGGACGACCGGCTGTTGCGCGATGCAGCTTTGCTGGCGTTGCCGGTGGTGTTGGCCTATGGGCGCGCCATTGTTCTTGCAGCGCTTGCCATCGAACGGGCGGAAAGAGACGGATCGTCCATTGCGGCGGCTGCGCCCGAATGTGCCTATCTGCGCGACGGGGAGGGCCCTTTGCCGGTCCGCACGGAGCAGGTGCTGCCGCCGGCGAAACTTGGGCTGTCGTTTGCGCGTCGCATTGCACGCATGCGGAGCTGGACGACGCTGTCACGGATGCCGCGGGCGCTCCTGTCGCCGGGCGTGGTCGCGATCAGCCACAATTCGCTTCTCCGCGACATGGCGCAGCGCGAGCGCCGTGGCGTGGGGTTTCGCCATGCGGAAACCATCCTTGACGTCGCGCGCCGTCGCGCGCCGAAAGATCCCGAGGTCACCGAGATCGGCGAGGTCGGGCGTGCGCTTGCGGCTTCGATCGTCGTCGGCGTATCGCTTGACGATCCGTATCGTGCGCGCGCGCTGCATCTGGTCGAAGCGGTGGCGCTGGCGCATCTGGCGAAAGCTGCACGAGACATGACGGCGCTCCGTGCGGTCTCGCTGCCGGGCGAGGTCTGGACCGGGTCCGGCGGACTTTACGCGCCGCGCGCAGTCGGGCTCGAAGTGCTGCGGCGCGGCGGCCGGGTGCGGCGGTTCGATCATGGCACGCCGCGAGAATTCGCCGCGACCGCACCGATCACCGATCTGCTGGAGTTGTCGGTGTCGTCGGAATTCACGCTGCCGACGGAGGGC